>CAZMXJ010000094.1:0-4510 GCA_964570235.1 uncultured Clostridium sp.
AACCTTTCGTAGTTATGTTGGTGTTAATATATTTTTTTTATTCAATATTTTTAAATATAAATAGATATCTTATCTTATTTGCTAAGTCAGTTTCGAATTTATATATATAATTTTTATCAAAGTATTTTTTTATTAGTTTAGTTAAATCTGTTTCACTTTTTTCATTTATTTCTAAAGCTATAATACTTTTATCATTTAAATAATCTTTTATATTTATAAACATTTTTTCTATGTGATCAATGCCTTTTTTTCCACTGAATAGAGCTAGCTTAGGTTCAAACATTACATTTTCTGGAAGCATTTCATCTTCCATTACATATGGTGGATTACTAATTATTAAGTCATATTTTTCTGGCTTAATTTTATCAAATAAATCACTTTTTATTATTTTTACTTCTAATTTAAGATTACTTTTATTATATTTAGCAACTTTAAGAGCCTTTCTTGATATATCTGTTATTGTTACCTCACTATTTGGTAATTCACTTTTTAATGTAAGTCCTATTGCGCCTGTTCCAGTACATATATCTAGTATTTTAGGATTTGTGAAATTGTATTGTTTTAAATATTTTATTGTTTTTTCTACAAGATATTCAGTTTCATATCTTGGAATTAAGGTATTTCTGTTAACTTTTATTTTTAGACCATAAAAGTTAACATACCCGATTAGATATTGAATCGGGTAGTTTTTTTGTAATTTTTTTATATTATTTTTTGTATATTTTCCAATTTTTTTTAATTCTTCTATTTCTCTATCTGAAACATTATTTATCATTATTTATTCCCATTTTAAGTTTTTGATCTTCTGTTATTAAAGCCTCAATTACTTCATCTAAATTACCTTCCATTACTTTATCTAAATGCATTATTGTAAAATTTATTCTATGATCAGTTAATCTATTTTGTGGATAATTATATGTTCTTATTTTTTCTGATCTATCACCAGTACCTATTTTGCTTCTTCTTTCTGCGCCTTCTTTTTCTTCTTTTTCTCTTAATTTCATATCGTATAATCTTGTCTTTAATATTTTTATTGCCTTTTCTTTGTTCTTTATTTGACTTCTTTCTGTTTGTGAATATACGATTATTCCTGTAGGTATGTGAGTAAGTCTTACTGCAGAATCTGTTGTATTTACACCTTGTCCACCACAACCACTGCTTCTTGTTATATCTATTCTTACTTCACTCATATCAAGTTCAAAATCTAATTCTTCTGCTTCTGGCATTACGACAACTGTTGCAGTTGATGTATGAACTCTTCCTTGTGTTTCTGTTACTGGTACTCTTTGAACTCTATGTGCTCCGCTTTCGTATTTAAGCCTTGAATATGCACCTGCTCCTTTTATCATGAATTCTACTTGTGAATATCCTCCGCTTGTTCCTCTTACTTCATTTATAAGTTCATGACTCCATCCCTTTGACTCTGCATATTTTATGTACATATCATATAAATCACCAGCAAAAATATTTGCTTCATCTCCACCTGCTGCTCCACGAATTTCTATAATTACATTTTTATCATCATTAGGATCTTTTGGAATTAATAATATTTCTAATTTTCCCTCTAACTCCTGTTTAGATACTTCTAATTTTGATAGTTCTTCTTTTGCAAAAGTACCTAATTCTTTATCGTTAATCATTTCTTTTGCATCTTTTATTCCATCTAAAACCGTTTTATATTCTTTATATGTATTTACTATTTCTTCTAATGAACTTAATTCTTTTGATAATTCTAAAGTCTTTTTTATGTCCTCTATTACTTCATTAGTAGATAGTTTTTCTTTTATTTCATTATATCTAGAATTAATTTGTTCTAATCTTTCTATCATATAAATAGGCTCCTTTTACATATTTTCTTCGTCTTCTTCTATTTCCTCTTCTGATAAAATTGTAAGGTCATCCATTTCATCATCAATGTCATCGTCTAAGTCTTCTAGTACTTCTACATCTTCTAATACTGCTTCATCTTCAATTTCTTTCGCTTCTTCATCTTCTTCATCAATATCTTCAAATGTTTCAAGTTCATCGTCCATTTCATCATCTACTACAATTTTTACTGAATGATTTTCTGTTATATCCCATTTTCCATCTATTAATATAAATCTTTTATCTAGATTTAGTGATGTATAAAATTCTCCAATTAATTCTTCAACTGCACTTTCTCCATAATTTAATATATTGCAAACTTCTTTAAGTAAGTCAAGTGTATTTAATACCTTCTTTTCATTTTTAATTATATTATATGCAATATCTAAATGTGATAATTTTTCTAGTTCTTCACTAGTCATTTTTCTTATGTCCATATAATCCTCCTACATTTTTTCTAATGCTTCTACACCTATTAGATTTAAAGCATTTTTTATTGTTATTTTAACTGTTTTTATAAGATTAATTCTTTCCATCGTATATTTTATATCATCAGATATAATTTTTTCATGTGAATAATATGAGTGAAATAAAGTAGCTAATTCATATACATAATTTGTAATTAAATGTGGCATTCTTTTTTGAGCTGATATTTCAACTACATCTTTAAATTCATACACTTTATTTAATAGTTCAAATGATTCTTCACTTGTAATTGTTTCATAATTATCAACTTTTTCTATATTATTCATATTTCTTAATATTGAACATATTCTCGCATGAGCGTATTCTACATAATAAACCGGATTTTCATTACTTTGTTTCATTGCAAGGTCTATATCAAAATTCATTTGAGTATCTAAACTTTTCGTTGCAAAAAAGTATCTTGATGCATTAATACCAACTTCTTCTACTAATTCACTTATAGTAATAGTTTTTCCAGTTCTTTTACTCATCTTTATTTCTTCTTTATCTTTTATTAGCTTAACCATTTGAAGCATTTTAATATCTAGTTTACCAGAATCATAACCAAGAGCTTGTATTGATGACTTTAATCTTGTTATATATCCATGATGATCTGCTCCTAATACATCTATTAATTCATCATATCCCCTATCAATTTTATCTAAATGATATGCAATATCTGGAACTAAATATGTATAAGTATTATCATTCTTTATGATTACTCTATCTTTATCATCACCAAACTTTGTTGTTTTCAACCAAGTAGCTCCGTCTTCTTTATAAATATTTCCTTCTTCTTCAAGTATTTTTAAACATTTTTCAATTCTTCCAGACTTTCTTATAGATTTTTCACTAGTCCATACATCAAATTCTACTCTAAATTCTTTTAAATCTTTTTTTATTCTACCTAGTAACTTATCTATACCAAATTCTGTAAAATATTCTAAAGACTCATTAAGTTTTTCATTACCATATTCCTTATATATTTCTTTAGCAATATCTATAATTTCATTTCCATAATATCCATCTTCAGGCATTTCTAGATTCATTCCACAAAGGTTAGAATATCTTGTTTTTATAGACATACCTAGATTATTTATTTGATTACCACCATCATTTACATAGTATTCTCTCGTTACATCAAATCCAGCAAAACTCATTATTCTAGATAAATTATCTCCATATGAAGCTCCTCTTGCAGTCCCTACATGAAGAATTCCTGTTGGGTTTGCACTTACATATTCTATATTAATTTTTTTATGATTACCTATAGTGCTTTTACCATAATCATCACCTAAGTCAACAATTTCATTTATTCTACTAAGTAAATAACTTTTCTTTAAATAAAAATTAATAAATCCAGGACCTGCGATTTCTATTCTATCTATTATATTATTTTCTTCAATATTAGTTACTATATTATTTGCAATATCTCTTGGATTTTTTCTTAACACCTTTGTTAATTCCATTGCAACATTAGTTGAAAAATCACCATTTTTCTTATCATTAGGTATTTCAATAATATAACTTTCATTATGAATATTATTTTTTTCTAATGCTTTATCAATTATTTCTTTTAATATTTTTTTTGTGTTCATAGCATCACTCCATTATTAACAATTTATACTCAAATGTTCCAATAGATTTATCGTCATTAAATAATTCATAATTAATATAAATTCTATTTTCTTCTATCTCTAGTATTTTAGTATAAACGGATATTTCTAAATTTAAACCTATAAAATCTACTTGATATTTACATGTTACTCTTTCATTTTGAGAAAATATTAAATTTAAATCATATTCCTCATTTTTTCTCTCTATTATTACTTTTTTATCTAATATTTGTATTGTTACCTGTAAATCCTCCTCTTTATATCTAATTATATTTTTTTCTTTATCGAAGTCAGCAAGTGCTTCAGTTGTCGTATTTTCATTATCTGAATTAGATAAAAGTGAATAAATTTTTATTTTTTCCATACAAATCACCAAAATAACTATGCTACATTATAGCATATTTTTTCTATTTTTACACAAAAATTTTTATTTGTGTTTTTTTCACTTGAAAGTATAACATATTTTTACTTATATTGTTATATTTTTTTTATTTTTTTTCATAATAAAAAAGAATGGAGCGTTATCATGAAATATTTTAATTTTATTTTAAAATTTACATATA
>CAZMXJ010000095.1:0-4441 GCA_964570235.1 uncultured Clostridium sp.
CGAGTTCGTTCCAGTAGTACGCATTGTCCTTGATCCCTGTATTTATAAAGAAATGCAGCATTTTCAGGCTGAATTTCTTGTTTTTGCTCACCTTGTTGAGGTAGAATGGCATTATGTCTGAATATCTTATTCCGAGTCTGGATGTGTAGAACTCGAATTTGGGTTCTTCTTCAGATGCTATTCTGATCCCTATTCTGGTGGGCTCTTTGACCGCTGCATCCAGCTGGTCGAATTCAGGCATGTTGTCCAGTACGGGAATGGTATTTCTCCATCCGTTGTTTATGAATTCTGCAATGTTGGATATGTATATGTCTTTTTTATATCCGTTGCAGATAATATAAAGGTCTTTGTCGACTGTCTTGTTCTGGTACAGTGCGTCAATAAGATTGAAGTCGAATGCAGATGAAGTCTCGATATGAATGTCGTTTTTCAGTGCTTCTTCCAGAACGAATGAGAAATGAGAGCTCTTTGTGCAATAACAATAATGGTAATCGCCTTTGTAGTCTACTTTTGCCATTGCAACATTGAACATTCTCTTGGCCCTCTGGATCTGAGAGGAAATCTTAGGCAGATAGGTGACTTTCAAAGGGGTACCGTATTGCTCGATAAGATCCATGATGGGAATGTCGTGAAAATGCAATGAGTTGTCTTCAACCTCAAACTCGTCTTGCGGGAATTCGAAAGTCTGTTCAATCAGATCGATGTACTTGCTCTTCATTTTTGCAAATGTAATGTTGTTACTTCATGTATTTTTATGTGCATCCGTCTTAGTCGGATTTTTTATTTTGCAAATATATCCAACTATTTTAATTTTGGACCAATTTTCGTACATTTGCATAAAAAATAATGCGGTTCCCGAATCTGACCATAGCAAGAATCCTTCTTCTGATAGCATTGCTCCCTGTAATAGCAGTTTCATGCAGTACTACCAAGATACTTTCGGAGAACCAGGTGCGCCTCAAAAGCAATGTGGTGACAATCACCAATGCCAAAGAACATCCTGAATACAGGGCAAGCGATATCAACAGCTATATACGGCAACAGCCCAATACCTATTTTATCAAGACCAAGAAAGGAGGATGGGACCCTTTCCTGTTTGTTGCGAACTGGACGAACGGCAAGGGAAAGGGGTGGGACCGATTCGTGACGAAGCTCGGACAACAGCCTGTCGTATTCAATCCGTATCTGGTAGAAGACAGTAAACTGAACATGGCTACAAGGCTTAAGTATGTAGGGTACTATGATTCTGAGGTTATGGCAAGTGTTGAGATAAAGAATCAGGAAGCTGTTGTCTACTATTTTGTGACACTCGGAAAGCAGTACCCGATATCAGAGATTACATACAGTATAGCAGATCCTGACCTGAAGCAACTGATAATTTCGGACACAGTCAATTCTCTTCTCAAGACAGGCAAGCCTCTTTCAGAGCAACTGCTCGATGCTGAGATAGAACGTTCTACGACTTTTATCAGGAATAACGGCTATTACGAATTTGTCAAGACCTTTTTCAGTTTTTCGGCTGATACGGTTTCGGATCCGGGAAAGGCTAAATTGGAGATGATATTGAACAATTATACCAGGAACGAATCTTCTGATGCAGCCCGTCCTCACCGCAGGTTCTATTTCGGAAGTGTGGATATATATCCTGTTTCTGACAATATCCGTTACAGGGCGTCCGTAATAAACAAAATTCCACAGATTCTGGATACCCTTGAATACGAGGATATAACAATCTTATATGACAAGCGCAGGACTATCAGACCCTCAGCCCTTCAGAAAATGAATACGATTGTCCCAGGCAGCCAGTACAGTGAAGCGACTGTGAACAATACTTACCAGCGCTTTACGAATATGAGGCAGTTCAGCAGTGTAAGCATAGAAATGTCAAAGGCAGATACCAATATCGTAGACTGTATGATCCGTCTGCTGCCTGCCAGATCACAGGGATACAAACTGAATCTGGAAGCTTCTGTCAACTCTTCTGGACTGTTCGGTATATCTCCGGCATTGTCCTACTACAACCGGAACATTTTCAGGGGAGGGGAGTGGCTCTCGCTTTCAGTTATGGGGAATTTCCAGTTTTCCGCCAAAAATTCTACTCGAGCCACTGAGTTCGGAGCCAACGCCGGTCTCAGTTTTCCGACATTCCTGCTTCTGCCTGGAAGTCTGTTCAAGAGAGTGGTTCCACGTACCGATGTGTCGGTTACGTACAATTTCCAGAAACGTCCGGAATATACCAGAAATATGATAGGGGCAAATTTCGGATGGAGCTGGAGCAGCGTGTCGAACAACTTTTATTATAAGGTAGTTCCTCTCCAGCTGAATGTCGTTAATTTGCCTGAGTACAGCAGGAGTTTCTTGGAGTCCCTCAAGAATCCTTTCGTGAAGGAGGCATACAAGAACCATTTTGAGTTCGGTCTGGGTTTTGATATCCAGTACAGCAGTGATCCGAGTATCAATCCAGACAATTCGTATTTCAAGGCAGATCTGCAGTTCGATATCTCCGGCAACCTTCTCTCTGCATTCAACAAGTTCATGGCCGTGGATACGTCCGGTCACCATACAATATGGAATTCTCCGTATTCACAGTTTGCCAGAGCTGAACTGTCCCTGATATATACATGGAAGTTCGGTAAGGACAATAAGCAGGCCCTTGCTGTAAGGGGATTGGGAGGAGTAGGGTATGCTTATGGAAACTCTACGAAGATGCCCTTCGAGCGACTCTTCTGGGCTGGAGGATCCAACAGTCTCCGCGGATGGGCCGGACGTAGTGTCGGACCAGGAGCTTCACCGATGGATACAACTTTCTCTATTCCGAACCAGACTGGGGATATGCGTCTTGAAGCGAATATAGAATACCGGTTCCCTTTGTTCTCGGCATTCAGGGGGGCGGTCTTTATGGACTGGGGTAATGTGTGGAATATTGAAAGGAAGAATGCGTCTGCGGATGCTTCTGACATATCGGGGTTGGAAGATACATATTTCTCTCTGAAAAATATATTCAGGACGTCTGCGCTCAGCGCCGGGGTCGGCTTGAGGCTGGACCTGAAATTCGTGATAGTGCGTCTGGATTACGGCTTCAGACTGTATGACCCTTCTGTCGGGAAGTGGATGAATGCCCGCAACTGGTTCAGGAGAGGCGGTTACGCTTTGCAGTTCGGAATCGGCTATCCGTTCTGATCAAGGATGGCTTCACGTATCCTTACCAGTTTTCCGAGCATGGTAGGAAGCTCGGAAAGTCTAAGCATATTGGCTCCGTCGGAGAGTGCCTTTTCCGGATTAGGATGCACTTCCATGAAAAGGCCGTTGACACCTGTTGCTATACCTGCTTTTGCAATCGTTCCGATCATTTCCGGGTGTCCTCCGGTTACTCCTGCAGACTGGTTAGGGACCTGCAAAGAGTGTGTTGCATCCAGGACAACCGGGAAACCTAATTGTTTCATAGTCTGAATGCCAGTAAAATCTACAATGAGATTGGAATATCCGAATTGAGTTCCTCTTTCTGTCAGTATAACTTTGCTGTTACCTTTACGGGTTACCTTTTCAGCAGCAAATTTCATTGCTTCAGGAGAGAGAAACTGTCCTTTTTTTATATTTACCCACAGTCCGGTGTCGGCAGCGGCTTCGATTATGTCTGTCTGACGGCAGAGGAAAGCAGGAATCTGCAGGATGTCCACTTTGTAGGAGGCGGCCAGAGATGCCTCTGACGGAAGATGTATATCCGTTGTGACAGGTATTCCGAAATCTTCTTTTACCGATTGCAGTATTTCGAGGCCAGCTTCATCTCCGATACCTGTAAAGGAGTCGTATCTGGACCTGTTTGCTTTTCTGTATGAGGCTTTGAATATGTAGGGAATACCGAGCCTGCTGCATATTCCTATGGTCTCTTCTGCAATTCTTCTTGCCATATCCCGGCTTTCGACGACGCAAGGACCTGCAATAAGTGTGAATAGTCTGTCGCTGAATGTAATCATTTCTGTTTGTTGTATTTGGGCCACATCCTTTCCAGACGTTGCCTGATTTCCTTCTCCCTGGGATTGTCCCCCGGGTCATAGAATACGGTACCTGAAAGATTTTCGGGCAGGAATTCCTGATCTATGAAATTGCCTTCGTAGTCATGTGCATATCTGTAATCCTTTGCATACCCCAGTTCTTCCATCAGTCTGGTAGGGGCATTGCGCAAATGGAGCGGAACAGGGGAGTTGTCACCTTTCTCCACTATGGACATGGCTTTTGATATTGCCAGGTAGGTGGAATTGCTTTTGGGAGAAGTTGCGAGGTAGACTGCGCATTCGGAGAGAATTATTCTGGCTTCGGGCATGCCTATCCTGTGTATGGCATCGAATGTGGATTGTGCAAGCAGGAGTGCATTCGGGTTTGCCAGACCTATGTCTTCAGAAGCCAGAATGAGCATTCTCCTGGCAATGAAAAGGGGGTCTTC
>CAZMXJ010000096.1:0-4437 GCA_964570235.1 uncultured Clostridium sp.
TATCTGTAATAAATTGCTAATATAAAATAAGAAAATTGTAATATGATAATTTTTATAATGAAAACTAAAGAGATATAAATGTAAGTGTAAATATAATGTAGTAATATATATAGGAAGTGTATAAATGCACGAATTTCTAGTCAAATAATTTTGTTCTACAAATCATAGAGAACAAATTATCTTATAATGAGTTATTATTTATTTGTGAGGAGGATTTATGGAAGATTTAGGTAGTAAAATTAAAGAAATGAGGCTTGAAAATAAATTGAGTCAAATACAATTGGGGGATATGTTAAATGTTTCAGATAAGACAATATCTAGTTGGGAAAATGATAGAACTATTCCTGATATCAATTTGATTTTTAAATTAGCTAATATTTTTCATACTAGTTTTTATGCACTTGCATATGGGGAATATTCTAATTCTAGTAATCTTGAATTAGAGATAAAATTAAAGGTTAGTATAGATGAATGGAATAGAATCTTAAATGTAATAAAAGCAAAATCTTTATATTTAGGTGAGGAAATGCAATCTTCAACTTACTATCAACCAAAGTTTAGAAAGTTTGAAAATGAGTGGTTAAGAATAAGATGCGAAAATGGTAAATATGTACTAAATTATAAGAAGAAAATAGAAAAAAATTGCTGTAATGAATATGAAACATTAGTAGATAATGCTTTAAATTTAGAGAGAATCTTAATTTGTTTAAATATGGAAAAGATAGGAGTTATAGATAAGAAAAGGAATAAATACTTATATAAAGATAAATATGAATTTTCTTTTGATGATGTTAAAGATATAGGTATGTTTGTAGAAATAGAAGTAAAACAAATGACTTCTTCTTATGAAGTTGAATATGATAACTTGATAAATTTATTAAATGAATTAAAAATAGACTTAAATTTAATTGATAATAGAAGATATTTTGATTATTTATTGGGAGTTAATGTAGATGACTAGAAAAGAATTAATAGATTTAAGAAGATTACTTGAAAATGAAAAGAATAGAAGATTAAGAATAAATGAACTTTTGCAAAGTGAAGAAGTTATAGAATTTCTAAAACTAAAAGGAATAGAAGAAAAACCAGTTGATATTGGAGAATGGTTAATATTAAGAAAAATATTAGAAAAATTTGAAATAACTAGTACTAATGGAATATATGTATGTACTGGAACATATTGTATTGATTGTAGTATATGCTATGAAGAAACAAATTGGTATACAGAAGATGTTGATTTTGATAGTAAGGAAAGAGAATATAGAATGTATCAAGATATAGAAGATGGGAGAATTAAAAAAGCATACTTTGAAACACCAAGACATGGACGCCAGGTAGAACTTGCAATGCACTTTGAAAGGGATAATTTAGTATTAAATCCATATAATACAAATAAGGGAAGTAATGGCTATTATGAAGTAAGAGAAATGTTTTTCAGATCAGCTATAAAAAGTGGACAAGCAAAAGCAAAAAAATTAGTATTGAGTAAATTTAATAGGATGAATTGGGTAAATTCAATAGAATGTAAAAACAACTATTAATAAAAATGTAACAATTTTAACTATTTGTACATAATATATAATGTAACGCAAATGCGTTTATATAGATTAAGAGTTCAAAGATTATTTTGGACTCTTTTATATTAAAGCTATAAATACTTCAAATTAATAAGTAATTATAGTTTTTTTAATTTATTTAATATATGAAGAAGATTATTTTATTGACAAAGAAATTTCTAAATATGATTTAGTTTGTTATGATATGCTTGAAAGTTATATAAGTGAAGCATTAGAAGATGCTCTCATTGGTTCTTTATTTTCAATTAATAGGTTGATCGTATGAAATAATTGTTATTTTTAATGGGTACAAATTGTGATATTGATAATAAAAAAGATTTATAAATAAACTTCAAGAAATTTAAATTAATATAGTTATCTTTAATTATTCGGTTAAACATCAAATATTATAAAATGATTTGTAAAATAGACATTTTTATGCTATTATGTGTATGGAAGAAGAGTCCTTCATAAAATAAAAAAGGAGCACTTAATACTAGCATGTTGAGTGCTGTCATAAAGTTATGGTTCACCTAAATCATTGCTGAGTTGGGTGGTTTGCTTTTATATTAATACTATAAATAGCAAATAGTAATAGGAAGATAATTATTAATAAAGATAGAATTAAAAAATCCTTCTTATACATATTACCGCCTCCCTTCTTTCTTGAAGTTTGGCACCACCCAACTATTAAATGTTCCTCTTGCTAATTATGGCAAACATTTGTCATTTATGTGAGTGTTTTTGACTCATTAGAACAAGAAATCATTTTATGATATTATAATTACAAAATATTTTATATTTTACTAATAAAATGGAGGTGAATGTTGAGGGTACTCAACTATTCTATGAATAAAGTTTATTTAATATATGGTGAAGAAGATTATTTTATTGACAAAGAAATTTCTAAATTAAAGGATGAATTTAGTGACTATGATTTAGTTTATTATGATATGCTTGAAAGTAATATAAGTGAAGCATTAGAAGATGCACTTATGGGATCATTATTTTCATCTAATAAGTTAATTATATGTAATAATTGTTATTTTTTAACGGGTACAAAGTGTGATATTGATCATAAAATGGATGATTTACTTAAATATTTAACAATTCCTAGTGATAATATTTTAGTACTTACAGTTAATAGTGAAACATTAGATAATAGGAAAAAGGTTGTTAAAGAATTAAATAAATATAAAGTATGTAAGTTTGATAAATTAAAACCATATGAATTAAGTAAGTTTGTAAAAGATTATTGTAAGAATAATGGTTATAAGATTAATGATGATGCGGTTAAGTTGTTTTTAGATAAATTAAATGATAACTTATACATTATTACTAGTGAACTTGATAAATTATTTTTATATAAAGATGATTCTAATATAGTACTTGATGATGTTAAAGTAGTAACAAGTAGGATAATTAATACTAATATATTTGATTTAATAAATGCGATTGTTGAAAAAGACATAGATAAGGCATTAGAAGTTTATGATGATTTAATATTAGTTAATGAAGAAGAGATTAAACTAATTGTAACTCTTGCTAATCAATTTAGACTTATTTATCAAGTAAAAAGTATGTTTAAAAGTGGTTATAGTGAGATGGATATATCTAAAACATTAGGTGTTCATCCATATAGAATTAAACTTGCGAATGGTGTAAATATTAATGAAAAGTCTATAATTAAATATTTAAAAGAACTATCAGTATTAGATGAAAATATTAAAACTGGTAAAGTAGATAAAAGAAGTGCATTTTTTAATTTTATTTTAAGTCTATGAAGTCTTATTTAATTCATTTATATATAATTATGATTGTAAAAGGGTAATAGTATTTATTATTCTTTTTTATATGCCACCCTGGCTACCTTTATTAAAGAAATAGTAAGTGTTCTAGTCGCATTAAAATATATAGATAAAACATCTAAATAATGTTATACTATAAATACTTAAATTAGAAAAAGCAATCTAAATTTATATGAAACTATATTGAATAAATCTAACTTTTAATATAAAATAAATGAATGTTTTAGGAGGGTTTTATGAAATATGAATATGTTGAAGAGATAAGAAAAGTATTAGTAGATGAGTTAAAAGATTATGAGGGAGAACCAGTACTACTTGGTATAGATGAATCTGTTTTATCACAAGTAATATTTAATAATTATGGTGACGTTAAAATTTTTGCACCTGAAGTACATAGTATTTTAAAGAAAATTAATTTTAGTAATGTTTGTTTTGATAATGTTTATGTGAGAGAAGTGGATTTTTCTGATTATGTTGGTGTTAAATTGAATCCACAAACTATTGCAAATCAAGATTTAAGATATTCTACATTGTCTGGAGTTAAAATTATAGGGAGATTTGATGGTGTTGATATTGCTTGTACAAACTTTAAAGGTAGTAATGGTGCAGTAATAAATCCACAAACTGTTCTTGATAAGAATTTTGAAGGGACTATACTTACAGATACAAAAATTAATGGTTCTTTTGATGGTTGTGTTTTAAATAGAACAAATTTTACTGGTAGTGAGTGTGCAGTTATAAATCCTCAAAAAGTAGCAAACAAAAATTTAAGTAGCTGCAATTTCTCTAGTGTAACTTTTATAGGACCTTTTGATGGTTGTAGTATTTATAATTCTAGTTTTGAAGGCTCAAATGGAGCATTAATAAACCCACAAACAGTAAAAGATAAGTATTTAGTGTCATGTATATTTAACGGAGTAGAATTTGATGGACCATTTGACAATTGTGTTATTATGCATTCTAATTTTACAGGTTCAAAATATGCGGTTATTGATCAAACAAAGTTGAGAAAAAATAATGATAGAGAGATGCCTTCCTCAAGACTATATGGAACAAATCTTATGGGTGCATAT
>CAZMXJ010000097.1:0-4426 GCA_964570235.1 uncultured Clostridium sp.
CTTTTTATCTTCTAACTTTTCAACATAATTATTACTATATATTTTATTACCAATTATTACGAATATAGAAGCAATAACAATAATTAATAATCTAATAAAATAATTAACTTCTATATTTGGATCGTATTCAAATCTTAAATAAAATAAGAACGATAATATTGATAATATATAAAAGAAAATAGTTAATTTAAATTGAAAGTTGTATTTGTTTGCTTTAGTTATTTCGTTATATTCAATTAATTGCTCTACATCATTTTTACATTTTTTATTTTCTTCTCCATTTAATAACTCTGATACATCTACATTAAGTTCTTTTGATAATGGAAGAAGCAAAGATATATCTGGAGTTCCTCTTCCAGTTTCCCATCTTGAAATAGCTTTTTCAGTAACAAACAATTTTTCTGCTAATTCATCTTGAGTAATTCCTAATTCTTTTCTTTTTGTTTTTATAAAATTAGATATTTTATTTAGATCCATTCACATCACCAACCAATTTACATTTATGAGTATTTAAATAATTATTATACTCTTCTTGTGAAACTTCATTTCGTTCGTTGTAAGATATAAATATTATACCATCAATATCTAAAAACTCATAATGTTTACCTATACTATAATGAAAACTGTCCATAGCACCTGCTGAATAAGAATACACTTCATAATTGTTTTCACAATAATAATGCATATCATCATATATATCATTTCTACCTGATTCTTCACTTATACCAGTACCATATGCTAACAAATAAACAAATAATAATGGCATTGAGAAAACAACAAAGAATAGTGTGATCAGAACTGATATAACTTTAATAAAATTACTTTCCATAAATCCAATTGCTATTAATGTAAATATATTAGTTATGCCGAAGCAACATTGTAAAGCATTTTTTGAAAATAGAAACCATATAAAAAAGTAAACTACTATTATTAAACCTTTTAATTTTATTCTTTTTCTAAACTTGATTAAAATAATTATATTTAAAACTATTAAAGCTATCATAAATATTTGATATAACAATCCACCGATTTTTAAATCTTTTAATATAATATTATAAATAATAAATAATAACATCATTATTAATGCATAATAGTCAATTATATTCTTTTTCATAATATTCCCCCTTAACTAAAATTGTATAAATCATTAGAAGTTAATATCTTTTTCATATATTCATAATCAGTTCTATTTAATTCACTCATTTTATCACTATTTATCAAATACATTTTATTATTATCAATTTTAAGCAAATATTCATTTGTATATTTCTTTTCTAAATCAACAATTTTGAATATAAAATCATAATCATTAAAAGAATTACTATTATTAAAATCGAATATACTAGTTGCAATTTCATCTATATAATCTGCCTCAAGTCCATCAAGTTTATATTCATTATTATTTTTACCAATTAAATACATTTCTTTATAGTTTTCAATATTTCTATATAATCTAAATGCATCATCGTAATCATAACCATTATATTTATCTTTATGTATGTTTAATGTTTTTTGATTTATAAAAACATTATCGTTATCAATCCAGTAAACAAATGATACACTCTCATGATAACCAGAATATATATTTTTACATTTATCATTTTTATCACATAAATCAGCTACTACTTCAAAATCAACTGTAGCACCACAATTTCTTAAATAAGTTTTTATTGTATATTCCACATTTGGTGATTTAACCGATTCCATCAAATCCTTACTACAAGTATCAACACCAAAGATGAAAGTAATTCCAATAAATATAATAATAAAAAATAAACAAATAAGTGTTGCAATTCCTCCAAATATTTTCATAAACATAAAAATCCCTTCTTTCTAAATCCATGATATTATAGATATTAAAAGAAGTCACCCTATGAATCGTAGGATTCATTGTTTTTTAATAATCAATAGATTTAATAGTAATAATGTGCTATAATAATTACAATAAATTTCGTATCATTCAATAGAATGATACTTTTTTGTTAGGAGGAATATTATGGCACTAATTAAATACTTTAAAAACATATACAAACAATATGGATTAATAAGTTTTTTATTAACGACAATAGCACTACTTTCTATAACAGTTATAATTGATTATTTTAACTTGTTTGCATTCATATATGATAAAGTAAAATTACCTATTATCATTTGCGTTTCTGTATTTATATTGATAAAGTTATTATCTCTTAAACTGCATAGTCTTTTATTCTTAAAATCTGTTAATTATATAGATTTTTATAGTATGATTGTTTTGACTACTATTTGTCTTTATAAAATCATGTTACATCTGTTTAAAAATATTCTTGTAGTATATCCATATAAGGAGATATGTTCAAATATATTTTTAATTATAATTGGAGTATTATTAGTTTTTAGATATTTGTATATTACTATATTAAATATAAAAAACAATAATAAAAGAAATCCAAATGTTTTTGACTTAAAACAATTATATGACAATACAATTCCAGAAGAAACTGAATTTATTCTTATAGGAGATGAAGCAGTAAATTATGATTTACTAGAACGAAATAAAGTTATCAATCAAATAACAAGTACTATTATTAATTGCAATAATGATTCAAAATTTGTAATGTCTCTAAAGGGAGATTGGGGCTCTGGTAAAACAACAATTTTAAATAATGTTAAAGATAAATTAAAAAAAGAAAATTTAGTATTTATAGATGACTTTGAGCCATGGGTATATGGTGATAATAAATCCTTATTAGTTGCTTTCTTCGATACTATAATGAAAAATACCAATTGTGGATTCAGAATAAATGAAATAAATAAATTTACGAAAACATATCTGAAAACAATTACTACAAATATTGGATATTCAATTGATTACTTGCTTGAAAATACAACGAATATTGATAGAATTAAAGAAATTATTAATAACTATTTAGAATCTAATAATATAAAAATAGTTTTAGTCTTAGATAATCTTGAAAGATGTTCAAGTGAGCAAATTCTATTTATTTTAAAAACAATTCATAATTTATTTGATTTTAAAAGAATTATATACATTTTATCTTATGATGAATCAGCTATGAAAAAGCATTTTGAATCTAAATTAGATATTGATTATTCATATTTAGAAAAAATAGTGCAATTAGAGTTTTCTGTACCAAAATTAGATAGAAACGTATTACAAAATGTAATAAAAATATGTTTAAGTAATTATTTAAGTCACTCAAAACTAATTGTTAAAGATGATGAGCAAGAAGAATTAATTAAAATCATTATGGAAAACATTAAAGATTTACGTGACTTTAAAAGAATAATAAATTCAACATTTAATGCAAGCTTTAACAATATGAAAGATCTTAATAGTCTTGATATGTTGCTTATTGAAACTATTGCGATGAAAAATCCAGAATTATGGAATGAAATTAATAATAATAGCACTTATTATATTTCAGAGGATCGCTATGTATATGGTGATGAATACATTTATAGTACTGAAAAGTATAATATTGATACAACGAAATATTTTGATGATTTATTTGGAAAAAATAAATACGAAATTAATAAATATAAAAAAATATTATGTTATTTATTTCCTAATATAAAAAAATACTTTGATGAAAATAGATATAGCAAAAAAGAAAAAATTGAATTTATTCCAGAACATCAAACATATATTAATAAAAAAGAATATAGAGCTTCAGTTCTTGACAAAAGAATTTATAATAATAAGTACTTTAACCTATATTTTAATAAAACTGAAAATGAATTTATTAAAATAAATGAAGAAATAAATAATTTTATTTCATTTATAAATAATAATAATTTCAAGCCTGAAGAATTATATCAACAATATTTTAAAATGGAAAGAATATATCCTGGATGGGTAGAAAAATACACTTTAGAAACATTTCAAATGTATTTAGATAAAATAAATAAGGATAAACTCTTACCATTGTTATTAGTTATGTATTTTTCTTATTATAAAATAGATAATTCACCACTTTTTTTTCAATTAAGTGCAAATAGTAGAACTCAAATTATTATAGCTGATTTAATTTTAATGTTATCAGATGATGATTTTGAAAAATTTATTGATGAAATAAAAGCTGATTATCAAAATTTATATTTTATTAGAGAGATAGCATATTGGTTAAAACCAGAACATAGGCATGATGAATTAGTTAATACTTCAAGATATGAAGCTATTAATAGTCTGTACGAAAATATGCTAGAAAATATTAAAACTAATAAAATAAACATGTATAGTAATGAATATTATAATAGATATAATATGGTATTATTATTTGATGATGAAAAATATATGTCATTTATAATAAGGGTATTTATGGATTTATGGCAGCATTTCCTAATTATGAAATAAAGGACCATGTTGAAGAATATTTTAATCAAGTACCAGATATAACCATTGATTTAAATGATCTGAATAATC
>CAZMXJ010000098.1:0-4414 GCA_964570235.1 uncultured Clostridium sp.
TTTGTCAATTCTTATATCGCTTAACTCATTTTCTACAGTATATATTTTCATTACTAACACCCCTTACTAACAAAATTATCACTATCATAAATGCACCAATTACAATACAAATATCTGCAAAATTAAATATAGGTGCATTATAACTAAAAATTTTAAAATCAATATAATCAATTACCTTGCCATAAAATATTCTATCAATCAAATTACCAATCAAGCCTGACAAAATCAAAGTATATATAAGCACATCAATTCTAGACATATTATTATCAATAATAATAGTTCTAATAATAAATATTAACGAAAATAAACTAACTATAATAAAAAACCATGTATTGCCTGAAAATATACTAAATGCACCACCATCATTTTCAACATAAGTAATGCTTAAAAAATTAGGAATAACATCAATACTTTCATATAAACTCATATTATTAGTAACTAAGTGTTTTAATAATTGATCAATAATAATTAATATAACATTTAAACCAAAAATAATCTTTTTCATATAAACACCACCCCTATTATAACATAAACAAAAAATTATGAAAACATTTCATAATTTATTGAATATTATCTTCATCAATAATATCATTAGAACTATTATTATATGATAAATCAACATCTACATTAAAATCACTCACACTACCAATATCCTTTACATTATAATTAATAATATAATCATCCTTCCTTAATGAAACTGATTTATCCAAATTAATGCACATTGATAATTCTAATTTCCTATTATTATAACAAGTTAATTCATTATCTTTAGATATTGTACTATCTAGACTTATTTCATTAACATAATCTAATAACAACAACTTGTTATCAATACCATCCACAATTGCATCTTCTCTATATATAATATATTTACCACTCAAAGACTTCTCCAATATATCAGTATAATATATATAATATGTACTCTTAACACCATTTTCATTTTTTTCAATTAAATATTTATAATCATATCTTTTTATATAAAGTTCAGTAAACTCATTATTTTTTGTAATAGTTACTTCATAAGAATAATTCCGATAATTTTTAACTGAATTATTAGGCATTTCACATTCCCTTGCACTATTCCTATTAACTACACTTATATAAATCAAAAATACAACTATTATCAAAAAAGAAAAACCTAAAAATAAATTAGAATATTTTTTATCAAATTCCCTTAACTTCTTAAACATTTCTTCTCCTATTCAAAAATCCTACCAACCAATTTTTCTTTATTAACAACACCATTAATAAACTCACTTGCACTCATTCTTTTTCTTCCTTCAAGTTGCAATTCAGTAATTATAACTTCCCCATTTTCAGTTTTAATTCCTATACCATTATCATATAAATTGACCACTTGTCCACATAAAGCATCCGTATAATAATTATCACCATAGATAGCTTTCCATATCTTAACAATCTTACCGCCAAGAATCGAATAACACCCTGGCCATGGATTTAATCCTCTAACCTTATTAACAACTTCCCTTGTTGTCTTGCTAAAGTCAAGATGCTCATCTTCTCTTTTAATCACAAAACCGTAAGTCGCTTCACTTTCATCTTGCTTAATATATCTAGCGTTACCACTAACTATTTCAGGTATTGTTTTAAGAATTAAATCTTTAGATAATAAACTTAACTTATCATGTAACGTCCCTGCAGTATCATCATCAAGTATAGGAATTTTTTCTTGAGTAATAATATCTCCCGCATCCATCTTTGAAGACATTTTCATAATTGTAATTCCAGTTTCTTTATGTCCTTCGATTATAGCCCTATGAATTGGTGCACCACCTCTCAATTTAGGAAGCAAAGATGCATGAATATTTATACAACCATATCTAGGATATTCTAATAAAGCATTTGGAATTATTTGACCATATGCACATGTAATAATCATATCTGGATCTTCCTTTAAAATATCTATATACTCATCTGATATTTTATTGGGTTGATATACTTTTATATTATTATCAAACGCAAACTGCTTAATCTTAGAAAACCTAATCTCCCCTCTATTCGATGGTCTATCCGGTTGACAAACAACAGAGACAACATTATATTTGCTAGCTATAGCTTCTAGTGCAGGAAGTCCAAACTCTGGAGTACCCATAAAAACTATTTTTAAACTATCCATACTTCACCTCAAATCCATCTAGTATTTATAACAGGTTCTTCTACATCATCATCATACTTATCAGAAAAATCAACTGCATATTCCAAAACAGCATCAGTTAAATCAACTTTACTCATAAGAATGGAAGAAACATCAACAGAATTTCTTAACTTCTTAGAAAAATTATAATCCTCTATATATTTTCTCATAACTCTATCATATTTAATAATTTTATTCAAACTATCAGAATCATCATAATTCCTAGAAACCACATTCTTATAAAAATCTACAAGTTTCTTACTAAATAAATCATCTTCTAAAAACTCACAATTTACAATCACATTATAATTCTTACAAACTTTCCTAACATTATCACTCATACTACCACCTCTAAAATAATCTTATAATATCATTTATAGTAATTACAACAATTAAAATCATCAATAAAATAAATCCAATTGAATGAATAGTATTCTCAGTCTTTTGACTAATTGGTTTCTTCCTTATCTTCTCAATCAAAAGGAATAAAGCCCTACCGCCATCAAATGCAGGCATTGGAATTAGATTTACAAATCCAACATTAATCGAAATATATGCACACAAATATATAACATTTTCAAATCCTTGCTTAGATTGTTCTCCAACTACATTGTATATACCAACAGGTCCAGATAAACTATTTATTCCTAATTTACCTGTAAACAAATTACCTATTACTTTAAACATCGATCTAAAAATTGATGAAAACTTTGAAAAAGAATACTTTATAGAATTTAAAAATCCTTTATTCACTTTGCTTGTAAGGCTAATACCATAAATATAACTTTCTTCTCCATTATCATTAGTAACTTTTGTAGGTTTCACGCTTACGTTCTTTTCATTACCATCCTTATCGACTAGTAAGAATTTCATTGAACTACCCTTTTCAACTAATTGAAATTCAAGCATTACATCATCTATTGAACTTACTCTTTTTCCGTTAACTTTTTTTATTAAGTCTCCATCTCTAACGTTAACCTTATATGCATTATAACTAGTATCAACCTTCTCAATATAAGGTTTAGTTTCAGGACTACCATAAAATAAACCAAGTAAGAATAATAATACTATACCCAAAACAAAATTATTAAAAGCACCTGCTACAACTATAGTAAACCTTTGCCAAATACTCTTAGATTGCATTTGCTTCTCACGCGGAATCTTCTTATCTTCTTCGATTTCCTCACCAGCCATTTGAACATATCCACCAATTGGTAACAATCTTAATGAATAAACTGTCTCATCGTTTTTTCTTCTAAACGAAAACAACTTTGGCCCCATTCCTAAAGAAAACTCATAACAATAAACTCCATTCTTCTTAGCAAATATGAAATGTCCTAATTCATGAATAAATACTGTAAGTCCCAAAATAAGCACAAAATAAATTAAAGTCATAATCTCCTCCTATAAAATTACTGAAATAATAACATATCCAAATAAAACAAATATTATACTGTCTAATCTATCTAATATTCCACCATGTCCAGGCATTATATTAGAGAAATCTTTTACACCAAAGTTTCTCTTAATTTGTGAAAATATTAAGTCTCCACATTGTCCAACTATCGATAAAAGAAATGTAATCAAAAATATTAAAAATATATTTAAACCACCAACACAAAAATAATAAAATATACTAGGCACAATTGTACCAACCGCAAGTCCTGCAATAAAACCCTCAACACTCTTATTAGGAGATATGCTGGGTATTAACTTACGTTTTCCTATTTTAGAACCAACTACATATGCAAAAGTATCAGTTATAATAGTAATTAAAAATAAATACAAAATAAGCATTAAACTATAATTTCTAACAATTATAAATAAATTAAATGCAGAACTCAAAAACATAATACAAGAAAGTAAATAAAATACATCCTCAATATTATACTTCTTATTATTACTATAAAAAATTAGTGGTAAAAATAACGCGATAAAACAAATGACAGCAAAAGTAAAATTCATCAAATATATTTTACCTGTAAAAATATAACCATATATAAGCAACATTACAAAAAGCACATAACTAATAATCTTCATAGTGCCAGGAATATTCTTTTTTAAATCTAATAACTCTTTTAGGCCTAAAATCCCTAATATAACTACTAATATCTCAAAATAAATACCACCTAATAATAAAAACGGAACAGTAATAATTAATGCAATAAACGCACTCATTATTCTCTCTTTCATCTATCATCACCCTAATAAAATTATATTACAAATAAATGATCTTGTAAATATTTTTTTAATAAAAAC
>CAZMXJ010000099.1:0-4399 GCA_964570235.1 uncultured Clostridium sp.
ACCTTTATCTACAGTAAAGATAATATTACTACCTTTACCTCCATTTCCACCATTAGGTCCTCCATTTGGAACAAACTTTTCTCTTCTAAAAGCAGTACACCCGTCTCCTCCAGAACCTGCTATTACTTTTAATTTGACTTCATCTACAAACATAAATACCTCCTTTTTCAACTATATTCTATCACGAATAACTCAATATGTAAATTAAAGAAAAAAACTAGAACTATCTAGTTTCATATATACTTACTTGTTTCTTGTCTCTTCCCTTACGTTCAAATTTTACATAACCTGGAACTTTAGCATATAAAGTATGATCAACACCCATACCTACATTATTTCCTGGATATACTTTAGTACCTCTTTGACGATATAAAATTGAACCACCAGTAACATATTCACCATCACCAGCTTTAGCACCTAAACGTTTTGACTCTGAATCTCTACCATTTGTAGTAGAACCTTGTCCTTTTTTATGTGCAAATAATTGAATGTTAAACTTCATCATCATGTTAACACCTCCTAATATCTATATTATCTTTATAATCATTCTGTAATTCTGTCAACAAATTAATCATATTTGATATAAGCTTATCAACAACATTACTATGTTTAAGTATCTTAATCTCTACCTTTTTTCCTTCAGTAACCTCTATTGCACTTTTATCGATAGATAAGATACCGTTAACTGTAGTTATAACAGTTGCGCTCACTGCTGAACACACAATATCTTTTCCATATTCATCGTAATTTGCGTGTCCCGAAATTGTTATAACATCTTCTTTTACGATAACTTTAATCATATTATCTTTCTTCAATACTTGTTATTCTTACTTTAGTATATGGTTGTCTGTGTCCTTGTTTCTTATGATAGTTATTCTTTTGTCTAAACTTAAATACAACTACCTTCTTTTGTTTACCTTGTTTAACAACTTCACCCTTAACAACTACATTAGTTAAATAAGGTTTACCAGCAACACCATTAACCATTAAAACTTTGTCAAAAACAACTTCCTTGCCAGACTCAACATCTAATTTTTCAACATAGATTTCACTACCAAGGTCAACATAATATTGCTTTCCTCCAGTTTCAATTATTGCTTTCATAACTTTACCTCCTTTATAAAACTTAGACTCACCCTTTAAGGCACATTCGTTTAAAACCTTATCAGTGTGGTTGAAGACCGAGGTCTTTCAAACTATTAAATATTAACATAAAATAGATATTATGTCAACATTAACGCTATTTTTGTGTTTTTGCAACGTTTATCTTCTCAACAAATTTATTAAATAGAACATTATTTTCAAAGCCATTGAATAGTACTTCTTTTATATCTTCTTTATTAAAAGCTCTAACTTCTTCGATAGATACATATCCAATTGGATAAACAACTCCAAAATAATCTCTCTCTTTTTCATCATTTCCTTTAGCTAAATATCCGACTATCATTAAGGGAGTTTCAGCTCCATCCAATAATACAACCGCTCCTATTGGTAATATTTTATCCATAATTCACCTTCCAATCTTTTTACTATATTAAGTATACCATAAAATAGAAAAAAACAAGAATAAATCTTGTTTTATACTTCTCTTGAAAGTTGTGCATCATCTGCTTCATATTGAGCAACAGCAGCATTTAGAAATCCTTGGAAAGATCTAACTTTATCTGGAAATCCACTTAATTTTGCTTCTAATGTTCTATATGTAGCTAATAATTCATCAGCACCATTACTTCTTAAAACACTATCTAAAGAATTCATTTCGCTTTTTAATTTTGCGAATAAATCGTCCATAGCAGCTGCAGCATTACCTAAATCAGTAGCGCATGTTCTAGCTTCACCATAACTCATACTTCCTAGTGCCATTTTATTACCTCCCTATCATATTTATTATAATCTTGATGCAGCATTTCTTATTGCATCTCTAGATTCTGCAAGTCTTGAACCATGACGATATAAAATATCACCCATTTGAGCAAGAACTACACCAAGTTTCTTAAAATCCTCTTCATAACCACGGATAGCTGATACATAACCAGCGCTATCAGCACCAGCCCATGCAGTTGCTACCTTATCAGAAGTTTTATAAACATTATCTTTTTGAGCTATATAACCTTCATATATGCTAGTTATATTTCTTCCTTTTTCCATTAATCCTTCTGGGTTTGCTTGAAAACCATTCATTTACCTTCACCACCTTTCCTATATTAATATTATTTTAGAACCATTAATCATCTTTGATTCCTTAACAGTAATATTAATATCAAACACATTACCTGATTCCGCATCTATTATTACCGAATTTTCTTTATTCGGATAATAACCATTTGTTATTTCTCTTAAGGCCTTTTCAATAAGCTTAATAACTGTTGATATTCGCTTATTGATTGGAATATATACTTGATATCTATTTTCAAGCAAAGGCACAATTACTTCAACTAAAACTTTATTATTCATAATTATCACCCTTATATCCAACTTCTTCAGTAGTTAAGAACTTAGTAAGAACTGGAACACCTCTTTTAACAATATAACCAAATCCAGGTTCTAAATCTTGTTGTAATTCTCTAGTAATTTTAGAAATCTTGATTGTATATTGTTCAGAAACACCATTTCCAATCCAAATACCTTGATTATTCTTAACTATTGCCTTATACCAATTATCATACTCTATTTTCTTAAATATATCAATAGTATCAATGAAAATAAATTTAATTGTTTGTGTTAAAGCCACTGTTTCTATAAGTGAATTATACTTTATTTTAATTTCTGGGCTTACTTTCATTAACAATGCTTCAATACCAACTATAATACATACAACCGGTTTAACATTATCAAATATTGCTTTATTATAATTATTTTTTTCAAGAACCTCTTTTTGCTTTATTGCGGTTTCATGCATTGATGCAATTATCTTATTAAAGTCTTTCTTATAATAATAAATATTATCTTTTTTATCAGTATCATTTAAAATATCTAATCCATCAAAAACCATACAAGTACAGTTCTTAATTTCACCAAATTGGTTTATAAATGGTTTTATAAAGTAATTCATACTTTCGTATTCCATTGCACTAATTAATGTAGCAATATTGTTTTTAAAATCCCACCCTGATACAGCAAGTGTATTTTTATTGACTCCAACAGGTACAAAATCTAATCCTCTTAATTTTGAATTTGTATATTCTGTAGTTACAACCTCAGGTAATATTGCTACAGGTTCAGCAAATTCAGTTGATTCTGATTTTAATTTCTCACAAACTGAAACTATATACTCAGATAAATTTTCTGGTTCATAAGGGTGTGACGTTTGAAACTCGTATAAACCATCAGTTCTTACAAGCCCTCTACCATATAATTTAGATGGATACATCTTATATGTATTTCCCAATATTGAAGCATAATCAGTCTCATCATTAAGTTGTAGAACAAATTCCTGTTTAAAGTTTTGTCTTAACCTATATCTTATTGTATTAGTACCTGTAACAGATATAACAAATACAATTCCATACATTGATCCTTCTCTAGTCAATTGTAATATATGTTCATCATGCATTTGATAGTTTTCAGCAAATGCTTCATAGTTATTAATTACTACTACTATAAGTGGCATTTTCTTCTCAGACTTTTTATTATAATAATTAAAGTCTCCATTATAATTAGCTAATATTTTCTTTCTTTCACTAATTTTTTCAAATAACATTTTGAATAAATTATTAACTTTTTCAACATCATTAACTAAAAGTACATCTCCTACTTGTGGTGCTTTTCTATATGTTCTAAATATTTCAGAACCAAAATCCATTATATAGAAATTTACTTCATCTGTCCCATGATTAGTTATTGTAGAATATATAGCACTACTTATAAATGTATTTTTACCACTTCCAGCAGAACCATAAACAATAGTATTTCCTCCTGTTGATAGATTTAATGTAAGTAAGTCTTGTCTTTGATTAGCAGGATCATCGAATTCACCTACTATAGGATTTATTACACATTTTTCTACTGTATAATTATATTTTTTTGAAAGTTCATCAACATAAATTAATTCAGGTATTTTTTCTAACCATAATGGTTTAACAGTTATATTCTCTTCTTTAGCGATATCTATAAGATAATCTATGACATTTGCTAGCTGTTCACCATTATTCGTAACATTTACGTCTTTTTCATCATCAACACTTTTAATTACATATCCGATATTATCAATAAAATTAAGAGCATTATCAGATTTCTTTTTAGGTTTATCAGTAGGTATGTATTGTGCTCCACACCATGCTGATAACCCTTGTGCAAAAAATTCATTATATCCTACTTGTAAATAAAACCTACCAACATTTTTAAGCATTGCAGCATCAGGAGATTTAATCATATACATACTGTCTTCTTTTTCTTGAAC
>CAZMXJ010000100.1:0-4330 GCA_964570235.1 uncultured Clostridium sp.
AACTTGAATCACTTTTTTTATATAGAATTGTTTCACATCAATTGTATCATTACAAACCGCAATTATATATGTAAAACAAAATAGTTGACAAAAGCAAAAAAAAAGTATATTATGATTAAGTAATTTCAAAGAGATGGAATTACTATTTTTTTCGAAGAGGTTAAAAATATGAATAAGGATTTTAAACAAATTGAAAAATATGCAGAAGAGTACAATATACCTATAATGCAAAAGAGTGGTATTAACTTTTTAACAAAGTATATATCAGAAAATAATATTAAGAATATATTAGAAATAGGTTCTGCAATTGGCTATTCAGCTATTAAAATGGCTTTAGTTAATGATAAAGTTAAAGTAACAACTATAGAAAGAGATGATGAAAGGTATTTGATGGCACTTAAGAATATTAAAGAGTTTGGTTTGGAAAAGAGGATAACTTTAATATTAGGTGATGCACTTGATATTGAATTAGATGAAAAATTTGATTTAATATTCATTGATGCATCTAAAGGTCAATACATCAAATTTTTTGAAAAATATTCCAAGAATTTAAGGAAAAATGGCGTAATTATCTCAGATAACCTTGATTTTCACGGTTTTGTGGAACAAGAAGAGAGAATAGAAAGTAAAAATTTAAGACAACTTGTAAACAAAATTCGAAATTATATTGATTTTTTGAAAAATAATGTAGAATTTACAACAAAGTTTTATAAAATAGGAGATGGAATCAGTGTATCAACTAAAAATGAATAATTATTCATTTTAAAAATTTTATTGAATATTATATAAATAAAAAATGCTATTGACAAAGAGTAGAAAATAGCGTATTATGAACTAAGTTAAAAAAATGAAGAGGTGATAAATTTATGGCAGATAAGAAAGAAGTGTTTTTGACTGCTAAAGGTTTTACAGAAATAGAAAGTGAACTAGATGAATTAAAAAGGGTAAAAAGACCTGGAATTATTAACGCAATTAAAGAAGCAAGGGCATTAGGGGATTTATCCGAAAATGCTGAATATCATTCAGCAAGGGAAGAGCAAGCTGTAATAGAAGGAAGAATTCAAGAATTAGAATACATGATTGATCATGCAGTTATAATAAGTGAAGAAGTTAGTGATACAGTTAAGATTGGGTCTTCTGTTGTAATTAGATATGATGGTGAAGATGAAACTGAAGAATATAAAATAGTTGGCAGCACAGAAGCAGACCCATTTGAAAATAAGATATCAAATGAATCCCCAATTGCAAAAGCATTATTAGGGAAGAAAAAAGGTTCTAAAGTAACAGTTGAAAGTCCTAATGGAAAATATGATATTGAATTAGTAGATATTAAGTAACTATATGTTACTTTTTATTTTTTATAATTTGACATTTTATTTTTTACATTATATTATATAAGCAATATTTATGGTGTATTAATCTGAAAATAATCGTATTATTCATGGGTACGTGTGTTTTAAAAATAGTAAAAGGAAAGATGTTTTTATGGATAAAAGGGTAATATTTAATAAGATAAGGTGCTTAATTCAAAATAGTAAAAGCTTTGAAGAAATATGTAGTGAATTAGAATTAAGTGAAAAAGAAGTTTTGTATTTAATAGAGTGCATGAAAGAATATGGAATTAATATAACTTTTTCTAATGGTAAGATAGTAAAGCATGAAAGACCTAAAACTATTTATGAACCATATAAGTTAGAAACAAATAAGTCTCATATTAAAGTAGGCTTATTAGGTGATACACATCTTGCAAGCATAGTAGATGATATTTCATCTCTTACAAGAGTATATGATATGGCAGAAGATGATTCAGTTGATTATATGTTTCATTGTGGTGATTTAACTGAAGGAGTTCTTGGAATACAAAATTTTGAAAGATACTTAAAAGAGGACACATACACGGGTCAAACTAAATATGTAATAGATAGATATCCTAAATATAGTGGAAAAACTTATGTTGTAACGGGAAATCACGATGACGTTTGGACTATGCTTACAGGTGGTGAAATAATATCTGATATTTCAAATGAGAGAAGTGATATAGTATATTTAGGTGGTAATGGAAGAATGGTATTCATAAATGGATTAAAACTTCAAATATTACATGGAGATTTTGATGTAATAAATAGATGTTTCTTTAGAGAAAAGAAATATTTAAAAAGTGTACACGGAAAAGAAAAACCACATATTTTACATACCGGACACAAGCATATAAGTAACTTTTCAAGGATAGGAAATACATATTCTATAAGAACAGGCACCATAAGAAATGTACCAATAGATAAAGGTTCTAAAGTGATTAAGAATGACAAATCGATGTTTTTTTTAGACATATACTTTGATGATGATGGATTACCAGAAAATATAATGGTTAAAAAACGAAGTTTTAATAAATAGAAAGCATTATATTGCTTTTTTTACTTTATTTTATTATAATAATAATTGTTTTGAAGGAGGATTAGTATGTCAAATAAACATGTTATCGTTAAAAAAATAGAAAAAGATACTTGGAAAAATGCTTTAGATAAGTCATTTGAAAAAAATGTAAAGAAAGTTAAAGTGGATGGTTTTAGAGAAGGAAAATGTCCAAGAAATATTTTTGAAAAGAAATTTGGAAAAGAATCATTATATGATGATGCGATTAATGCAGTACTTCCAACTCTTTATACAGAAGTATTAAAAGATAATAATTTAGAACCAGTAGTACAACCTACAATCGATATTAAAAATATTGGTGAAGATGGTGTTGAAATTGAATTTACAGTAATAACTGCTCCAACTGCAAATGTAAAAAAATATAAAGGATTAAAAGTTAAGAAAGAAAAAGTTGAAGTTACTAAAGAAGAAATAGAAGATGAAATAGAAAGATTAAGAAATCAATATGCTGAAATTGAATTAAAAGAAGGAAAAATAGAAAAAGGTGATACAGCAGTAATTGATTTTGAAGGCTTCAAAGATGGTAAAGCATTTGATGGTGGAAGAGGCGAAAACTATCCATTAGAAATTGGTAGTAACACTTTTATTCCAGGATTTGAAGATGCTTTAATTGGTTTAAAAACTGGGGATGAAAAAGATATTGAACTTAAATTTCCAGAAGATTATCCAAGTGATGAATTAAAAGGACAAGAAGTAGTATTTAAAGTTACTGTTCATGAAGTAAAGACTAGAAAGTTACCTGAGGTAAATGAAGATTTATTTGATGATTTAGGACTTGAAGATGTTAATTCTAAAGAAGATTTAGAAAAACATGTAGAAAAAGAAATTAGAGAAAGAAAAGAACATGTTGCTGAAAATAAACTAATTGATGAAATATTAGAAAAAGTAGCTAAAGAAACTGAAATAGATCTTCCAGAAGAATTAGTTCATGAAGAAATTCATCGTATGTTACATACTTATGATGAGAGACTTCATATGCAAGGATTGTCATTAGATCAATACTTAGAATTCACTAAAAAGACTATGGAAGACATGGAAAATGAATTAAAAGATGAAGCAACTAAGAATATAACTTATAGATATATGATTGAAGAAATATCTAATAAGGAAAATATTACTGCAACTGATGAAGAAGTTGAAGAAGAGATAGATAGACTTGCTAAATTATATCAAATGACAAAAGAAGAATTAATTAGTGCATTTGGTGATAAAGAAATGATTAAGTATGATTTAAGAATGAGAAGAACTATTGAATTCTTAAAAGAAAATAACTAAGATACATTTAAAAGTGTATCTTTTTCTATTGCATTTCTTGGCTATATAAACTTAAGTAGCACATAATTATATAGTCGCAAGAAGATATATAGTAAAGATGGTATCACTTAATAAACAAATTATAATAAATGTAAAAGGTTATGGAATAAATGATAAATATGGTCTCTTGACAAACGTTTGTGGTGGGGTGTAAACTATAAGATATAAGATAGGAGATAGAGTAATGAAAAAGAAAAAAGGGTTTACATTAGTAGAGTTACTAGCAGTAATAGTGATACTTGCAGTAATACTAGTAATAGCAGTACCACAAATAATGGATATAATAAAAGAATCAAGAAAAGGAGCTCTAGTGTCAAGTGCAAAACTAATAGCAGCAAGTGCAGAAAGCGCAAAATTATCAAATGATACATTAGGAATAAATAAAACAATAACATGTTCTGATGTATCAAAATTAAATAGTGATGACTATGAAAGTTGTACAATAACATTTGATTCAAATGGTAAAGCAAAAGTAACAATAGTAGGAAAAGGTAAATTTGAAGGAATGAGTGTATGTTCAGCAACTAGAGAAACAGGTGAAGTAAGTAGTGAATGTTCAACAGATGTATCGTGCTTTAGTTAT
>CAZMXJ010000101.1:0-4329 GCA_964570235.1 uncultured Clostridium sp.
CTACTCAACCATGTACCAGGCTCTTTATTTAATAACTTAATTATCTCCTCTGAAGTTATATTTATTTCATTCTTAGAGTGTATAGGTAAGATTCTATCTAACCTAACTATAATATTCTTATTAATTCCTAATATTTCAGCAGCTATAGAAGTATTATATAATCCATACTTATATATTTCATATTTACCTATAGTCTTATTCTCAACTATCTTTAATATATTTATAATAGACTCCTTCTCTATTTTTGTAAAAGGATATTTACCTATAACATCTAATTGTGCCCATATTCCTAAAATATCTGAAGTAAACTTTAATTTATTAAAATTTAAGTCTAAATATTCTCCTAAGTTAAGTGAATTTATTAGTTTCAAACCATACTTAACATTCTTACTAGCAAATATTTTATTTAACTCTAACTTCTTTCTATCATATGAAATATTCTTCAAATAACAAGCATTTTTTCTTATTCCATCCAAAACATTCTTATCTAGTTTAAAATTTAATACAGTCGCAAATCTTATAGCTCTAAGTATCCTTAATGGATCTTCAAAAAACTTTTTATTTGCGTCTCCTAAAGACCTTATAATTTTCTTATCTATATCCTTTATTCCACCAAATAAATCAATTATATTACCACTAGAATCCATACATAACGAATTAATAGTAAAATCTCTTCTTTCTATATCTTCAATTAACTCATCAGTATATTCTATTTCTACTGGTCTTCTATTTTCATATTTTAATTCTTTTCTAAAAGTAGTTATTTCATATCTTATATTCTTATGTTTAATAGTTACCGCTCCATATTTTTCTTTAGGAAGTTCGACATTATCAAATATTTTTATCAAATCCTTGGGTTTAGCATTAGTACATATATCTACATCAGAAGATTCATATTTCATAATATAATCCCTAACATATCCACCTACTACATATGCCTCATATCCATAATTTTCTATTCTTTTCAAGATTTCTAAATTCTTTTTAAGCATTATTTCACCAACTTAATTATAATTCAAAAAAAAGATAAAGACAACGCTTTATCTTAAATAACTACTTTACAGCTTCTTTTAATTTACTACCAACTTTAACTGTAACAGCATTTCTAGCAGGAATTGTGATATTTTCTCCTGTTTGTGGATTACGAGCAGTTCTTTCAGCTCTTTCTTTCTTTTCAAGAGTTAAGAATCCAACTAAAGAAACCTTTCCATCTTCAACTAATCCTTTAGTTACTCCTTCTACAAATGCGTCTAATAAACGGCTAGCTTCTGCCTTTGATACTTCTGCTTTTTCAGCCATAAATTCTACTAATTCAGTTTTTGTCATTTCATTTACCTCCCATATTTTAAGCACATCTATGCTTACATATATAAATTAACATGTTTAAGTCTCAAAATCAAGTATTTACTTATATTTTAAATAAGAAATTAATAATTTTTAAAGAAAAAAGCTATATCACTATAGCTATCATGTTATTAGAGCCCTTATTCACTACCTTAGTAAGAGTAGTTTGCAATTTATATCTAATATTTTCTGGCATCATAGCAAGTTTTGCTTGTATACCTTCTTGAATTATATTGTCTAAACTTCTTCCAAATATTTCTGATTTCCATATACTTGAAGGATCTTTATCACTATCTTTCATAATATAATTAACTAGTTCTTTACTTTGTACTTCAGAACCTATAATGGGTTCAAAAGTAGATTCCACATCAACTCTAACCATATGTATAGAAGGTGCGACTGCTTTTAATTTTATTCCATATCTATTTCCATGTTTTAATACTTCAGGAGTATCTAATTTTAAATCCTCAACAGAAGGTATTGCTACTCCATAACCTGTTTGTTTAACCATTTTTAAGGCACCCTTAATATGATCATACTCTACTTGAGCTTCTTTTAAGTCTTGGAATAAATTTATCATATCAGCTCTACTAGTTATTTCAACTCCAATAATCTCATTTAATACTTGATTATATAAATTATCAGGAGATACTAAATTAATAGTTACTGTTCCACTTTCAGCATCAACATCAGATAAATATGCTTTTTCAATATATTCATTAGTAGTAAAATGTGCATTTATTTTTTCTACATCTCTTAGTTTATCTACTTCAACTACACACTCTCTTATTTTCTCAATATATATTTTCTTAAGCCAATGTTCATGATTTAAGCACGCTATCCACTCAGGCATATTAACATTAATGCTTAATACTGGAAACTCATATAACGCTTCTTTTAATATATTATAAGAATCTTTCTCAGTCATAGTTTCAATACTTATTGGAATAGCTGGAACATCATACTTTTCTTTTATACCACTTGCAAGTCTTTCTGTTTCAGGAAGCATAGGATGCGTACTATTAAGAAGAACTATAAATGGTTTACCTATTTCTTTTAATTCATTTATAACTTGTTCCTCTTTTTCCTCGTAACACTTTCTTGGAATCTCACCAATAGAACCATCAGTAGTAACTACTATACCAATAGTAGAATGATCTCTAATTACTTTTTCAGTACCAATTTCAGCAGCCTCTATAAAAGGTATTTGTTCATCATACCAAGGGGTTCTAACCATTCTAGGTCCATTTTCATCTTCATAACCTTTAGAACCTTCTATAACATATCCAACACAATCAACTAATCTAATATTAGTTTCAAGATCTTCAATTTTAAGTTTGGCAGCATTACTAGGTACAAACTTAGGTTCAGTTGTCATAATAGTTTTACCTTGAGCACTTTGAGGGATTTCATCCATACATCTTTTCCTCTCATACTCATCTTCAATATTAGGTAAAACTAATGTTTCAATAAATTTCTTAATAAATGTGGATTTACCAGTTCTAACTGCTCCAACTACACCTAAATATATGTCTCCATTAGTTCTACCACCAATACTTTTTATAATATCTTTTTTTTCCATATAATCCCTACTTTCAATAAAACTATATGTATTAAAATATAATATATGAATAAATAAATAACTTGGATACAAAAAAGATATGCAGTTAAAATACATTTCATAATTAAAATCAGTATATAAGGCTTTCTTACATACTGAAATAGTATTAATATTTATTTTCTATTTTCTAAAATTTGTAACTATATTTGAGCGAACACGAAATCCAATTGCTACAATCATATCAAGATTATAAGTTTTACCATTTGAGGCAACTGTTCGGAAATTTCAAACAGTTGAAGATTCATTTAGTTTTCCATCTTCAAATATATGTTTTATGTGTTCAGATATATTAGATTTACTAGAATTATATAACTTTATTAATTGTTCTTGATTTACCTTACAGTGTTTTAAAAAATAATACAAACAATAAAACGAATTGGTGATTTTCTTATATGGAATACCATAATAATTAAGACATATTCTTTGAAATTTTAAAAAAAGCCTAATTTTTAATATGGATATTTTGCGCAAAAACTTCAAAAGTGCTTAAAAAAATAGTTGATGATTTGCAAGTTAAACTATATAAAATAAGCACTTTGCGTGAATTAGGGAAATTTCTGCACCAAAAAATATTTTTTTGACAAATATAAATATTTATGATATTATTAGCATGTAAGCAAAGGAATTTGCATATAATAAAAATGAGGAACATTTAACTCTGCAAGTGAATGTCGCCCCTAATTAATAGTGTAGACACTCAATCAGTTATGATGAGTGTCTATTTTTTTATTGCTAATACCAATAAGGTAGAAAGTAATAAGATGACGCAAATGAGTCTTAAAACTTTTATTACAAAAGTTTTTATTTTCATTATTATCTACCTCCTCTCGTTTATAGATTGGAGGCTGACACTCACATTAAATGTTCCTAAATAAATTATACTATTTAATCAAAAATATAACAAGATGTATTCTCAAGGTAATGGACATTTTTAAAAATCAGTTTCCATTATTTTGAGAATAACAATCAAAAGGTATTTATACACTGATACATTTTTAGTAAAATAATCACCTAGTATTTGAGATAAATTTTATGTTGCAAATAAAAGAATACTATTTTTACATAAATACCCAAACTAGTAAAAAATAGTATTCTCAACTATAAACATCTATCTATTGAATAGACATGTATTATATTTCCATATTTTTCTTTTAATAGATAGATTATCTAATATTGAGTGTCTAGTTTATAAAAATTATAAATCAAGAGCGAACGAAGTGAGTTCATCTTGACATTTAAAATCTATAACATAACCTTTAACAGAATATTGTTTTAAAATATTAATAATAATCTAAAATCCATTGCTGTATGACTATTAACTTTAAATCCAACTGCAATAATAACATCTAAACTATAATACTTTG
>CAZMXJ010000102.1:0-4327 GCA_964570235.1 uncultured Clostridium sp.
AGTTTCTAACTAAATATTATGACAAAAATATTTTAAAAAATATATACAAAGATAATATTGATACACTACTATTTAAAGAAGAAATATATAATTTAAAGAAAGAAGAAACTGAAACAAAAAATATTATTAATAAAAAGCAAGATATATTCGTACATCTATATGAAGATTACATTACAGGAATAATTGATAATAATGAATTTAATGTATTAAAATTAAAATACAAAAATAGTTTAAATAAATTAAAAGAAAGATTGATAATGATTAATAATGAATTAAAGCTTATAGAAAATAAAAAGAATGAATTATTAAACGATAACTATATTATTTCAAAATATCAACAAATACAAGAACTAACACCTGAATTAATAAACCAATTTATATTAAAAATTGAAATAGGAAAATTAGATAAAAAAACTTATATTCGTGAAATTAAAATTACTTGGAACTTTTAATTATTAAATATACATTTGTGTGGTTAAAGGCATTCGCGCAACTGGGCCAACAGGACCTATTGGATTAATTGGTCTAACTGGACCTACCGGTGCAACTGGTGCTACTGGTGCTACTGGACCTACCGGAGCTACAGGAGCAACTGGTGCTACTGGACCTATAGGAGCATCTGGTGCTACTGGACCTACTGGACCTACCGGACCTACTGGTGCTACTGGTCCTACAGGAGCAACTGGAGCAGATGGAACAGCCGAGACTTTAGCAGTTGGTACTACTACAACTGGAGAGGCGGGAACAAATGCAACAGTAACAGATTCTGGCGGAAGTCCAAACCATGTATTTGATTTTGTAATACCAAAAGGATTTGATGGCGAAGATGGTGCTACTGGACCAACAGGGCCAACAGGACCTACTGGACCTACCGGAGCAACTGGAGCTACTGGAGCTACTGGGGCTACTGGGCCTACTGGAGCAACCTCCAAAGGTTAAAAGTGGCACACTAGCATTTTAAAGTGTGTCCCATTTATATATTTAATTTTTAAAAATACATGAGAAACTTTTCTTTTAAATATTTATCAATTTTATATAAATCCTTTATCTACTTAATCTCTATTTCGTTATTGCTATATCTTTATTCGGATTTTTGACTTTGTAATGTATATCCACCTGCCCATCTTCACTAATATATATAACTTTGATTAACTTAGTAATTAGTATCTTATTTGGTTTCTTTAATGATAGAAAATCTTTTATTATTTTAGAGTAATTTGGTTCTTCAACAGATTTGTCGATAACTTCTTGTAATTCTTTTTCATAATAATCGATATTTTTTTTATGATAAGTTATTGATTCTTCTGTTTCTTTTCGTAGTCTTATATATTGTTCTTTACCAATAACATCAGTGTCCAATCTTTTATACATCTTGTCCAAGTATTTATTTAACTTGGTAATTTCCCATTTACTCTTATTGATTTTGAGTGTAAGGTTGGTTTGTAATTCATTACTTTGTTTCTTATTTTTAAGCTTGGATGCAAAGTTATCATCATTAACATATTCTATACATTCTTTCTTGATGCTATTTAATACTAATTTCTCTAAGTCTTCATAGATAAACCTGTGAGCAGTACATACTTCTTTTCTTTTACCATATTTACGGTAGTAATTACAGATTGTATAATTATTCTTCCTGTCATTATAATGCTGTATACTAATACTATGATGACATTCTCTACATTTTAGAATACCTTTAAGTAAATAATCGTGTGAATTGGTAGTAATATTTCTATTTGTCCCTATTAATAGTTGCACATTATCAAACTTACTTTCTTCTATAATAGGTGGAACTTTGTTCTGAACTCTTATCCAATCTTCTTTAGGCAAGTAAATTATTTTTTTAGATTTGTGGTTCAATGTAGTAGTCTTACATTGTACCATCGTTCCTTTGTACATTTCGTTTTCAAGCAAATCTCTTATAGTGCTTGTGTTCCACATATTTACTAAGTCCAAATTTAAGTCTCTTTTATTTCCTTTGAGGATAGTAGGAATAGGAACTTTTTCTTTAATTAAGATATCTGCTATTTGATTTAGACTTTTATTCTCTAATGCTAGATTGAATATTCTTTTGATTATTTCTGCACCAACTGGTTCTATTATTAAAGAGCCTTCATTATTAGAATCAATTTGAAGTCCTAAAGGTGGCTCTCCGCCATTCCATATACCTTTTTTAGCATTTTCTCTTTTAGTAGCTTTTACTGCTCTTGATGTATGTTTGGCATACATTTCGTTCATCCAATTTTTGATGGGAGCCATATCATTGTTAGCACTTTCTGGAACATAGGTATCAACTCCATCTAGTACTGCTACATATCTAACATTGTGTTCTGGAAACCAGCGTTCCATATAGTTATCCGACTCTATATGTTCACGACCAAATCTTGACTGGTCTTTGGTAATAACCATATTTGCTTTCTTGTTTTCTATTAGTTTAATAAGTTCTTTGAAATCATCTCTTTCAAAGGTTGTTCCTGAAATTCCATCATCAAATAATTCTGCTACTATTTCAAACTTAATATTGGGATATTTTTGTTTTTCATCCTCTATATATCTCTTGCAGATATCAATTTGGTTTTGAATGCTTTTGCTTTGTTCTTCAGTAGTTTTGCCTTCTTCTTCCTTTGATAGTCTTGCATATATGATTATATAAAATACCGAAACTATACGGAATAAATTATCTCTCATTTCAGTTGTCAAAAATGTCCCACCTTTCAAATTTAATTTATGTACTTTAGCAACATTCAAGTAATAATTCTTCAATTAAGTCTTGAATATTTGGTCCTTCTTCTTCGAAATGAACTATTACTTTCATTGGTATACCTCCTATTATAATAGTATTATAATAATTTATATTTATACCATTTATCATTTTTAGTCGAAAAAAATCTATATTTGTTTTCTTTTGCGTTTGTATCCGTAAAACTTGACAATTGATAGAATGTTATATATAATGGATTTAGAGGTGAATTTTTATGTTAATAAGAAAACAATATCTTAATCAGTTAGTTCATAGTAAAGATTTAAATTTAATTAAAGTAATTACTGGTGTTAGGAGAAGTGGTAAAAGTACCCTATTATTACAATATAAGGATTATTTAGTTTCACAAGGTATTATAGAAAAAAATATAATTTATATGAACTTTGAAAGTGCAGAATGGTATAGTATTAAAGATTATAATGATTTGTATAAATATATAAAAGATAAATGTAACAAAAAAAAATTATATATTTTATTGGATGAGGTTCAAAATGTTGAAAAATGGGAAAAAGCAATTAATTCCTTATTGGTAGATATAGATTGTGATATTTATATTACTGGCTCAAATGCATATTTGTTATCTAGTGAATTAACTACTTTATTAGCAGGTAGAGTATTAACAATTAAAATTTATCCTTTTTCTTTTAAAGAATTTCTATTAGAATATCCTTTTAGTAAAGAAGAAGATAAATATGGAAAATTTGATAAATATTTAAAATATGGCGGAATGCCTATGTTAGTAAATATGAATGATAATGAACAATTAATGATAAATTATTTAAATGACATTAAGGAAGTTGTATTAAAAAAAGATGTTATTAGTAGAAATAATATTAAAGATGTGGTATTTTTAGATAATTTAATAAAATATATGTCTTCTGTTATTGGAAATTTGACTACTCCTTATGGGATTTCTGAATTTATGAAAAAAAATGGAAGTAATATTACGAATGAAACCGTCGATTCTTATTTAAAAATGTTAGAAAATGCTTATTTTATTTATAGAGTTCCTAGATTTGAGTTAAAGGGAAAACAATTATTAAAGACACAAGGTAAATATTATTTTATAGATAACGGATTAAAGAATGTAATTAATGGTATTTCATCATATGATAGTGGCAGTAGTTTTGAAAATTTAATATATATTGAATTATTGCGTAGAGGTTATGAAGTATATATTGGTAAGTATGATGACATTGAAATAGATTTTATTGCTATTAAACCTAACGAAAAAGTTTATTATCAGGTATCAAGAAGCATATTAGATGAAAAGGTTGAGGAAAGAGAAAAGAAATCTTTACTGGCAATACATGACAATTATAAAAAAGTTATTTTAACCATGGATAATGTTAAAAATAAAGAATTAGATGGAATACAGGTAATTAATATTATTGACTTTTTAATGGAATAATATTAAATTTGAACTCTTTTTGAAATGTGCCACCTTATTACTTTGGATACAGGACCTACCGGATTAATTGGATTAACTGGAGCCACAGGACCTACTGGACCTACTGGACCAACAGGTAGTAATGCAAACTCTACATCTTGCTTCTGTGTTGATCA
>CAZMXJ010000103.1:0-2683 GCA_964570235.1 uncultured Clostridium sp.
GTTAAATCTGAGTTTAATCCAAAATTTAATAGTATAACTATACCACTAGATTTGTTATATATATCTACCAATAATGGAGAAGTTATTGATGAGAGAACTTCAATAACTCAGTATATTATAAATTATTTAGAAGATAATAATCAGATTTTTGAATTTAATGGGTCATTAAAGTATTTATCTAATTTAATATCTAACGAAATATGCAATAAATGTATTAATTTAGATAGATTATTATTACATGAGTATGATGATTTAATAGATTCTTTTATAAGAAAAAAATTATTTGGTATTAGATATAAAGAACCATTCAGAAAAGTTTGTGCTGAAGTAGGAAATTATATTATGCACAATAATACTTATATTGAAATATGTAATTCAAGTGAAAAGATTGCAGAGGAAATATTTAGATTATCAAAGTACTTAATAAAGTTGGGCTTTAATGATCATGATATTGTTTCAGGAAAATGTAGTGATTTAATAGAAAAGCATCTTAGAATTGATTGTATAAAAGTAAATTCTATAATTTGTAAAATGAATAAAGACAGCAAACAAAATTTGAATAAATTTAAATTGTGCCTAAACTCAGTGTTTTCTTCAACAAGAACCAAACAATTAGCATATGCCACAGTATCATCGATTATGTCAATGTGTCAAAGAAGTGAAGTTAGTGAATATTGCATAATAGATGATAATAAATATGAAGAAGAAATCCTAGATATAGCATAATAAGAGGTATTATTATATGATGCAAAGTAATACAATAATTTTAGAAAATAAAGAAGAATACAATATAATAAACAAGTTAGTCTATAATGAAACAGAATATGTACTTTTGAGTAATATTTCTAATGTAAAAGATATATGCATTAGAAAAATAGTAAAAGATGGTATAAATAAATATGTTTGTAGATTAGATAAAAATGAATTTGATATTATATTCAATATGTTTACAAATCCTAGTTAGCGATGAAATAATGAAAAATAGTTAATCATTATTTCTTTTTTATTGAGTATATTTTAATAGGTGATATCATGAAGAAAATAATTGTATTTTTCCTATTACTAATACCAATAAATATATTTGCTTTAACTGTTACATCAAAAAGTGCAATACTTATAGATGAAGATTCTGGAAGAATATTGTATGCGAAAAACATTGATGACAAAATGTTAATTGCTAGTACAACTAAGATAATGACATCTATTCTTGCTATTGAAAGTGGCAAATTGGATGATATAGTAACTATTAAGGATGATATATTACAGGCATATGGGTCAAATATTTATATAAGCATAGGAGAAGAGATATCTTTAAAAGATTTAGTATATGGTCTTATGCTTAGAAGTGGTAATGACGCTGCGATTGCAATATCTTCTTATGTATCCGCTAGCACAGATGAATTTGTAAAATTAATGAATAATAAAGCAAGTGAGTTAAAAATGACAAATACTATATTTTGTAATCCGCATGGTCTAGATGAAAAATGCGAAAACATATCTACAGCAAGAGATATGGCTTTACTTACTAAGTATGCAAATAGTAATGATATTTATAAAAAGATAGTAGGTACTAAGAGATACGTTGCTAAAACTAATTTAAAGACATATGATTGGTATAATAAAAATAAATTATTATCTTCTTATAAATATACAACAGGAGGAAAAACTGGTTTTACAGAAAAGGCAAGAAGAACACTTGTAACAAGTGCTACAAAAGATAACATAAATTTAATAGTAGTAACATTAAATGATCCAAATGATTTTAGTACACATGAACAACTTTATGAGTATGGATTTAGCAATTATAAAAAATATTTAATTTTATCTAAAGATAAGTTTAACTTAGTAAATAAATATTATGAACAATTATATATTGATGAAGACATATATTATTTATTTAAAGAGGATGAAGTTGATGATGTTTATATTAAGTATTTAATAGATAAAGTAGATAATCCTAAAACAGGTGATAAAGTTGGGGCTTTAGAAGTTTATATTGGTAATAAAATGATTATAAAAAAGAATATATTTGTAAGTATAAAAGAAAAGAAGAAAATAGGTTTTTTTGAAAGGATATTAAAATTGTTTAAATGATAAATATTATATGGTTTTTATTTATTATATTAGGTATTGTGTATGGAATAATTACTGGTAATATTGATGATATTAATTCTGAAATTGTAACGAGTGCAAAAAAAAGTCTTGATATATTTTTAGGAATATTACCTACAATAGTTCTTTGGATAGGCATTATGACGATAGCTACTGATTCTGGATTACTTAATAAAATATCTAATTTTTTGTATCCTTTTTTAAGAAAGTTGTTCCCAGAAATACCTAAAAATCATGAATCTTTAGGATATATATCGTCTAATATTACAGCAAATATATTAGGATTAGGTAATGCTGCAACTCCTTTTGGTTTAAAAGCAATGAAATCATTACAAAAGTTAAATAATGAGAGTGTAGTTGCATCTAAAAGCATGACAACATTTATATTATTAAATACAAGTGGTCTTACATTACTACCAACTACCATAATATCTTTAAGAAGCATAAATGGAAGTACGAATCCAACTGCGGTAATTATACCTACGATAATTGTAACTATAATATCAACTATATCCGCAATCGTATTAGATAAATTATTTAATAAGGTGATAAAATGAGCAATTATATTCTT
>CAZMXJ010000103.1:2693-4301 GCA_964570235.1 uncultured Clostridium sp.
CGATAGTTATATTCATAATAGTTATATATGGGGTAATAAAAAAGTGTAATGTATATGATTCTTTTATAAAGGGTGCCAAAGAGGGGTTGCAAATAGGAATAACTATATTTCCATCTATTCTTGCAATAATATTCTCTTCTAGAATACTAATATCAAGTGGCTTCATTGATTTTTTATTGGAAACTTTAACTCCGATTTTAAATTTTATATCATTTCCTATTAAAATATTTCCAATGGCTATTTTAAGACCCATATCTGGAAATGCATCTTTAACACTTATGATAGACATATTTTCTAAATATGGAGTAGATAGTTTTTTAGGTTTTCTTGCATCTACTTTACAGGGAAGTACTGATACAACTCTATATGTAATATCATTATATTTTGGAGCAATCGGTATAAAAAGAATAAAGCACACTTTGTTCGCCGCACTTTTAGTAGATTTAATCGGTATAATATCCGCTATTATTTTAACTAATATAATATTTTAGTAAAATATTATTGTAAAATATTATATAATTTACATATCTAACTTTTCGTGATAAAATATGTTCATAAGTTGGTGATTTTATGGAAAGATTACAGAAAATTATTGCGGAAAGTGGTTATGCCAGTAGGAGAAAAGCAGAGGAACTAATAAAAAATGGAAAAGTAATTGTAAATGGTAAAATTGTAACTGAACTTGGTTCTAAAGCAAGTTTTGGTGATGATATATTAGTTGATGGAAAGAAAATAGAAAAAGAAGAAAAAGAATACTATATTTTTAATAAGCCAAGAGGAGTTATAACCAGTACTTCAGATGAAAAAGGGAGAAAGGTTGTAATTGATTATTTTGATAGTAACAAGAGACTTTTCCCTGTAGGAAGATTAGATTATGATACTACAGGATTATTAATAGTAACTAATGATGGTAAACTTTCTAACTTAATAACTCATCCAAAAAGTGAAATAGAAAAATTTTATGTTGCTAAACTTGAAGGTATTATTAAAGGTACTGAAATAAATAAATTAAAAGAAGGAATAGTTTTAGATGGGGTTAAATGTATACCTAAGAGAGTTAAATTAAAGTCATTTGATAAAAAAAGTAATAGTTCAATAGTTGAGATAACTATTACTGAAGGTAAGAATCATGAGATTAAAAGACTATTTGAGAAAGTTGGATTTAATGTTATAAAATTAAAAAGAGAAAGAATAGCATTTCTTTCTTTAGGAAATTTACAATCTGGAGAATATAGAAAGTTAAATCCAAAAGAAGTAAAAGAATTATTTAACTTAATAAAATAAAAAGAAGAAATCATTATTATTATTTGATTTCTTCTTTTAATACCATACTATGCACATTTTGTTATAATTACATAGATTCATCAATTTTCCCGATAGCATTTGTAGGACAATTTTCTAATGCTTCTAATGCAGATTCCATATTTTCTTCAGTTGGTTGAGATTTAACTGTTGCTAAATCATCAACATCAAAATCAAATACATCTTTGCAAGTACCTACACATGCACCACAACCAATGCACCTTTCTTTATCTACTTTAAACATAAACTACCTCCCATATGATTATATATCAATATTATATTTAAAATCAATTGATATATTTAATT
>CAZMXJ010000104.1:0-4299 GCA_964570235.1 uncultured Clostridium sp.
CCTTTTTCATCCATAGTTTTATAGATTTTTAACATGACTACACCCTCTTTCTAATGTTACTTTACTATATTTTTTCTATTATGTAAATGAATAAATATCCTATTTGGATATTTATTTTGCTTTATACTACCATAAGTTTGTTTTAATAGCAATTATTATTATTCTTTTTCTTCTTTCTTAGATTTCTTTTTCTTATCTTCTTTACTACTTAATACTTCTTTTCTAGATAAATTAAGTTTTCCTCTTTTATCATACCCAATTGCTTTAACAACAATTTCATCCCCTAGAGAAACAACATCACTAGTCTTTTCAACTCTCTTAGTATCTAAATGAGATATATGAACAAGTCCTTCACATCCAGGCCATAATTCAACAAAGCATCCAAAGTCTTCAATTTTTACAACTTTACCAACATATATTTTACCTTCTTCAACTTCTCTTACAACACTTTCTATCATTTCTTTAGTCTTATTTATAATATCTTTATCTTTATGATAAATAAGTACTCTACCATCATCTTCTAAGTCAACTTTAACTGCATTAATATCATTAACACTCTTTACATTACTTGCTTCCAAAATGATCTTAGTAATCATTTCTCCACCTTTACCTATAACATCCTTAATCTTATCTGGATTAATATAGAATTGTTCTATCTTAGGAGCATACTTACTTAATTCTTTTCTAGGTTCTGGTATCACACTTTCCATTAAATCAAGAATCTCTATTCTTGCTTTTTTAGCTTGAGTTAATGCTTCTTTCATTATTTCTCTTGTAATACCTTTAATCTTAATATCCATTTGAAGTGCACATATACCATTTCTTGTACCTGCTACTTTAAAGTCCATATCTCCTAAATGATCTTCCATACCTTGGATATCAGTTAATATTGTATAGTTTTTGCCATTTGTCAATAGTCCCATTGCAATACCTGCGACTGGGGCTTTGATTGGTACACCTGCTGCCATTAAAGATAAACATCCTGCACATATTGACGCTTGGCTTGATGAACCATTAGACTCAAGTATTTCAGATACTACTCTTATAGTATATGGGAATTCTTCTTCACTTGGTATAACTTGAAGAAGTGCTCTTTCACCCAATGCTCCATGTCCTATTTCTCTTCTTCCGGGACTTCCATATCTTCCTGTTTCACCTACGCTAAATTGAGGAAAGTTATAGTGAAGCATAAACCTCTTTGAATCTTCTACTCCAAGACCATCTAATATTTGATTATCAGTAAGGCTTCCTAAAGTAGTTACACTTAAACTTTGAGTTTGTCCTCTTGTAAATAATGCTGAACCATGAGTTCTAGGTAGTAAATCTATTGATGCAGATATTGGTCTTATCTCATCAACTTTTCTTCCATCTGGTCTAACCTTTTCATCAGCAACTAATCTTCTAAATTCAGTTTTTTCTATATCTTCAAGAACTAACTTAACTTTAGTAAGAAGAGTTTCTAATTCAAAGTCATCCATTCCAACATTCGCATCTTCATAATGCTTTACAACTTCTTCTTTTAAATTACTTACTGCTTCTGCTCTTTCTAACTTATCTATTATTTTAATTGCTTCAAGCATTGGCTTTTTAGCCATATCTTCTACTTCATTTCTAAGAGATGTTTCGATATCCAATACTTCATAACTCATCTTTTCTTTACCAATTTCGCTAATGATTGTATTAGCAAAATTAATAAGTTCTTTTATAGCTTCATGCCCAAACATAATAGCATCAAGCATATCATCTTCAGATACTTCTTTACTTCCGGATTCAACCATGTTAACTGCATCCATTGTACCTGCGACTGTTAGGTCAATATCACTTTCTTCCATTTCTTTAGCAGTTGGATTTAATACTAACTTTCCATTTACTCTACCAACTTTAACACCTGCGACAGGTCCATTAAATGGTATTTCACTTATTGATACTGCTAGTGATGATGCAAATAAAGCAGTCATTTCTGGTGTATTATCTTGATCTACTGATAATATCTCATTTACTACATCTACTTTATTTCTAAAGTCTTCTGGGAATAAAGGCCTCATTGGTCTATCTATCATTCTTGCACATAATGTAGCTGCATCAGTAGGACGACCTTCTCTTTTAATAAAACCTCCTGGTATTTTACCAACCGCATATTGTTTTTCCATATAAACTACTGTTAATGGAAAGAAATCTGATAATATATTACATTCTTTAGATACAGTCGCTGCTGCTAAAGTAACTGTATCTCCATATCTAACAAGAACACTTCCTGCTGCTTGTTTAGCAAGTTCTCCATGTTCAACTATTAACTTTCTTCCTCTAAAATCTAATTCAAATACTTTTTTCATTCTTACCTCCATTTTTTTCTTTATATTTCTTTAATATTTTTCTTTTTGTCATATTATGTTTATTTGTAACCAATAATGTAGATAGTGGTACAATTGGCTCTCTTTTTGTAATAAATAAGTCATGAAGATCATCCGCACCCAACAGATAATGTTCATTAGTAAATAAATCTATCCAATCATCACTATTAGTATGATACACAAGCGTTCTTTTTACAAAATGAGATAAACACATTTCTTTACCATTTTCTATAAAACTTTTAACTAGTACGTGTATAGAACATTCATATACTCTATTTATGTTCATAAAACCTCCTAAAAATAAAAATAGACACTCAAAAAAGAATGCCTACTTTCTTAATCCTAATTTGTCAATAACTTCACGATATTTAGTAATATCATTTTTCATTAAGTAATTTAACTTACTTCTTCTTTGTCCAACTTTCATTAACAATCCTCTTTTAGAATGATAATCATGAGTATGAACCTTTAAATGTTCTGTTAAATCATTAATTTCTTTAGTTAAAATAGCTATTTGAACTTCCATTGAACCTGTATCTTTTTCATCACGTCCAAATTCTTTAACAATATTTAACTTTTCTTCTTTAGTTAAAGCCATAATCTTCCTCCTCTTAAATATTCTCCAAATTCCTAGTAACAGCCGGAAGACTCTAATTACTGAGAATCGGTAATCCTTAAATAATATACAATAATTTTTAAATTATATCAAGCATTTTTTATTTTTTCTTTACTTTTACCCTCAAATTTCTATCTATATCTACATCATTATCTAAAGAAGAAAGTACATTTTCTAATTCTTCAATGGAATTAATACAAGATAATCTAGTAAGGCACTCATCTTCACCTAATTCTGCACATATAGAAAGTTGTCCTAAAACATACTTAGGTCTTCTTATAATATCATCTCTATTATCTTTTAAAGTACTAACCATTTCTTTACAAGCATTTTCAGTAGTCGCTACTTCAAATAATCTAAGTGCTGCAATTTTATCTTTTTTTTCTTGGAATAAACTTAGTATTCCATTAGATTTAGGACTTCTAGTCAAATTATATTTTAATAAGTTTTCAATAGAATCTACTTGAAAATAATGTTTTAAATTACTAATAACACCTATTACATCCATATAATAATCACTATCTATATTTAAATGACATGCATTTCTTTTATCTTTTGATAAAGTTAATTCTGAAATAAGTTTAACAGAACTACCATTTGTACATTTAGATATAATTTTTAATGAATCAATTAAATCCTTTAATTCAATATCACACTGGGAATATTTAGGAATAGAACCCATATGAATATAAAAAATCTCAATATTTTTTAATTGTCTTTCACTCATTAATGCAACACATGATATTAACTCTTTATTTGGATCAAATTCATTAAAATCCTGTTTTCTATGTATCTCTTCAATTACCCTTAAAATAACATTTTCATCACAACTTAAATGATATGGCATAAATTCATCATAACCTAAAGAATGCATTCTTAATTTAAATAAACTTTCTGTATCGTTTTTAGATGATAAAATTGATTTTATTTCACCTGGTGTTAATGAATAAATCATTTCTAAATTAAATCCAACACTCTCTCTATCATATTGTTTATCATATTTCCCGTACATATCATTATATTTTTTTACTAAATCATGTTCTTTTAAATATTTAATTAATCCAAGTAACTCTTGTTTTCTCATAACCCACCTCGTAAAATTTATTATACTTAATTAGTAATAATTGTCAATTAAAATGAATGTTAAAATGAGTGGATTAAAGGCTAAAATATATGAAACTTATTATTTAAAATATAGAATCCCAATTCAATACAAAATTGAAAAGGGATTCTAATAATTATTTTATATTTTTAACTAATTTATTCACACTATTTTTCTAGTTTTCTTTTTAAAAATATAATAACCATTACAATAGGAATGATAAATAAACT
>CAZMXJ010000105.1:0-4217 GCA_964570235.1 uncultured Clostridium sp.
TCTCTTTTTAATATACTGCTTTTTTATTTGTATCTCCTAAACAGGGTTCACATCAAATAGTGGTTGTTTTTTTTGTGTTTTTCCCATTCCGGGACTTTAATAAATATTATTAGTGATAATTGATAGTAATATAGAAAATTCCATAAATTTACCTTTTAAAATTTGTTGCATTTCCTAAAATAATTATATACAATGTAAATAGGATAATAAGGAGGAAGTATGATAGAGTTAAGAAATATTTCTAAAACCTATAAATCTAAAAAAGGAGTAAGTACAAAAGCATTAGATGATGTATCTATTAAGTTACCTGATGCTGGTCTTATATTTATTGTAGGTAAGAGTGGTAGTGGTAAAAGTACACTTCTTAATTTAATAAGTGGATTAGATAAAGAAGATAGTGGTGAAATAATAGTTGATGGTAAGAGTTTAAAAAAGTTTAAATCTAAAGATTATGATTATTATAGAAATAGATATATTGGTTTTGTATTTCAAGAATTTAATCTAATAAGTGAATATAATGTATATGATAATATTCTTTTATCTTTAAAACTACAAAAGATTAGGTGTAGTAAAAAGGATTGTGATGTTTTACTAGATAAATTAGGTTTAAATGGTTTAGGAAATAGAAAAGTATACGAATTATCTGGCGGTCAAAAACAAAGAGTATCTATTGGCAGAGCTTTAATAAAAAATCCTAAAGTGTTAATCGCAGATGAACCAACTGGATCTTTAGATGAAGTGAGTGGTAAAGGTATATTTGAAATATTAAAAGCTGTTAGTAAAGATAGACTTGTAATAGTCGTATCACATGATATTGAAAGTGCGAAAACTTATGCGGATAATATAATAGAAATTAGTGATGGTAATGTTATTTATAACACATTAAATAATGAAATAGTGAGTACTCAAAGTTTTACAACAATTAAATCTAAACTACCATTTAAAGATAAATTAAAGTTTGCATTATTAAATTTAGGTAGACATAAAATTAGATTAATCTTTACTATTTTACTTATATGCGCCTCTTTAACTTTCTTTCAAATATCAAAAAACATGGGTAATATTGATATAATATATACTCATAGAGAAGCATTAAATAATTTAAATAGTAATTATATTGATATAAAAAAGTATGAAGTAATAGGTAATTCATCGGACCCTTTTGAAAGATATTTTAATAATGAAGATAGAGAAAATATACTTAATAAAATAGGTAGTAACTATTTATTAAAATATAGAATACAAGAAAATGGTGAATATTTAACACTTGATTATAATGAAGAAAATATGCTTGCTAAAAATGGATTTAGTAGAGATGCATACTATTTCCATGATAGAACAAAAGATAGGTTTGTAATTTCTACAAGTACTTATTTAGAAGGTAAAGAAATATTAGGAAGAATGCCTGAAGCAAAGGATGAGATAATGATACATAGCCATCTTGCGGATATATTTATGAAAGTAGGAATAGGAGAATATATTGAAATAGATGAAACAACTATTGTTAAGAAAAGTTACTACTATCCAAAGAGTTATGAAGAGTTATTAAATATAGATGATGTTGATGAATATGAGTATATTAAAAATGTAGAAAGCTTAGAAAGTATGTATTCATATGTTGACGGAATTGAAAAAATAAAAGATAAGAAATTTATGCAGTTTTTAATAGATATAGTAGAACCATCATATGAAATATATGTAAGAGAAGAATTTATTAATGAAGAAAATTATAAAAGAAATACTAGAATGACTGATACTATATTAGTAACAGAGGGAGGAAAAAGTTCATATTCAAGAAGTGGATATTTAAATGGTAAACTTGAATATTATGATGGTAAGAAATTTAAAGAAATAGACTCCTTAAATAGTAATGAAATAATATTAGGTACTAATTACTTAAATTCTATTTCTGATGGTGAATATAATAAGAATTTAGAAAAATTTATTAGTGATTATGAAAAAGAAAATAAGCCTAAACAAGAAGAAAAATTAGAGATTCAAAAGAGAAATGAAGAAAAATTAAATAAATATCAAAAAGAAGTAGATAAATTATTAAAAGATCAAGAGAATGGTTTAAGGCTTGATGAAGTAATAGAATTTCCACAATTTGAAAAAGTGCCTGATTTTGAATATAAAGATGAGTATGCTTTAAAGAATGAGTTTTTCTTAGAGTATATGAAAGATAAAGACTTAGTAGGTAAAACTATTTCTATTAAGTTTATAATGCAAGATTCATATAGTGCTCTGAGTGAATATAAGGATGTATTAATAAGAGGTTTTTCAGTTATTACTGATATGTCTTTTGTTTCAGATGATATAGGTAATGAGGCAATTACTGATAATGTTCTTAATACTGAAATAAAAGTATTTGAACCTGATAAAGATAATATGCATAAACTATTAGAAACTTATCCTATACCTTTATATCGAGGGATGAATACAGATATTAAAATGTCTGCTTTTCAGGCAAGTTCATTTATATCAAATGATATTATTAGTGTTGGGCAAAATGCACTTGCATATTCAAAAATTACATTATATATTTCTATGGTATTTGCCGTATTTGCATTTATTCTTATTACCAATTTTATAGCAATATCTATAACTGGAAATAAAAAGACAATTGGTATATTAAGAGCACTTGGTACTAAAAGAATAGATATATTTAAGATTTTCTTAAATCAAAGTTTAATAATGTGCGGTATATCATTTATATTATCAATTGTTATAACATTTATACTAAAAGAAGTAGGTAATGGTTTTATATCAAATTACTATAATTATAAAATAGAATTGTTCTTGTATTCATATCAAAATATATTGTTAACATTAGGAGTATTAATATTAACGATTATCTTATCAAATCTGTTTATAATTAATAAAATTGCATCTATGAAACCAGTAGATGCGATAAATGAGAAATAATATTTGTGATTAAGTAATTGAAAAAAAGTATAGAAAAACGCACATTAATTGTTGACATTGGGATTATAGAGTGTTATAATTCTAATTGTCTTGGGGAATTAGCTCAGTTGGCTAGAGCATCTGCCTTGCACGCAGAGGGTCAAGGGTTCGAGTCCCTTATTCTCCACCATTAGACAATTAACCCTTATTTTATAAGGGTTTTTATTTTTCACATCTAGTTTTTTATAAATTATTTAGTAAATTAGCGATTTCATCTTGTATAGTAGAGAATAAATATACATATGTTTTTTTTATATTATTAGTAGTAATTCAATTTTTCATCAATTTACATTTTATAATGTACATGATATACTAAATGATAGAAAGGAGTATCTATGATGCAATACTTTATTGATTCAAAAGATGGGAGTCTAAAAACAGCTAAAAGATACGATAAAAAAAAGCCTTTTTTTATTGTCATGAGCACCGAGAAATTTCACGAATGTAAAGAGCTACCATATTATAATGAACTTCTTCATTGTCTAGGATCTATTCGTTATTGTAAGGCAGAGACGTTCAAAAACTGCATCATTGGGACATTACGTTTGCCGCAAAAAATCGAACAGCGTTCACCACAACTTTCTTTTGGCTTTTATTTGACAGGTCAGTTACTTTTATTTGTCGAAGATACCGGCAATTTGAAATTATGGGTAGAAAAACGGTTAAGTATGTTTCATGAGTTAAATAGTCCAGCTCAGATTCTTTTGCAGTTTATGGAGCAAATGATAGTAGATGATATTCTATATCTCTCTCACATAGAGTCAGTAGCGGAGAAAATGGAAGAGGATATCAACTCTGGTGGTTCTAGAGACTTATTTCCCTTGCTTACAAAACATAGGCAAAAGTTGTCCGAATTAAACGCTTACTATGAACAACTAACGAATATAGGAGAGTTGTTTCAATCCCATGCGTGCTATTCATTTGCAGACAATACGCAGGACTGGGATAAATTTACACATCGTGCGGAGAGATTGCAAAATCATGTTCAGTTGCTTCGTGAAAATATGCTTCAGCTTCGTGAACTTTATCAGTCAGAGCAGAATGCACGTCAAAATAAAATTATGGGTGTTTTAACAATCGTTACAACCTTCTTCCTACCACTTACATTAATCACAGGATGGTATGGAATGAACTTTGTCAATATGCCTGAGCTTAAATGGCAGTATGGTTACCCTGTTGTAATACTTGTTTCACTTATTATTGTAGTCGGTGAATTTATTTACTTCAAAAAGAAGAAATTCTTTTAATACGAC
>CAZMXJ010000106.1:0-4202 GCA_964570235.1 uncultured Clostridium sp.
GAAAATAGAAAATGCTAATAAAATAATATATAATTTAATATTATGTATTATTTTTTTATTCTTTTTCTTTAATTTTATGGTAATATATATGTCAGTAAGAAGTTAATGTTTATGGCAAAAGTTAGTGTAATTGTTCTCGTTTATAATGAAGAAAAATTCTTGAATTCATGTCTAGAGAGTTTAACTAATCAAACTTTAAAAGATATAGAAATAATAGCAATAAATGATGGTTCTACTGATTCTAGTTTAGATGTAATGGAAAGATTTTTAGATAAACATAAAGGGCAAATAAGAATTATTGACAGTGTAAATGGTGGCGCAGGTTCTGCTAGAAATAAAGGATTAGATGTTGCAACAGGGGAATTTATAAAGTTTGTAGATGCGGATGATTATTTGAGGTTAGATATACTTGAAACAATGTATACTATCGCAAAAGAATATAATGTTAAATTAGTAAGAGGAAACCTTCAAACTATAATTGGGCCTTTAAAAATGAAAGATGCTTGTAGTTGGAGTGGATTAAAAGGTAGTCAAGTTGTAGATGTTAGGGAAAATAAAGATTATATTGTTAAAGAAGTTATTGGTATTGGTAATAAATTAATTAGTAGAGAATTATTAGGTGATATGAGATTTCCAGAACATACTAAATGGGAAGATTTAGCCGTGATGCCTGTTGTGGTCGCAAGTTCTGAAAAATTATTTCATATGGATGAACCGGTATATAATTATAGAGTTAATATGAATACAACTATTATGGATTTTATTAATAAAATACCTAATGTATTAGATATTATAAGATGCTTAGAACATCTAGAAAAAAACATGCAATCAAGGGGATTAAGTGAAGAATATAAAAGTCAAATAGAAAGTTTATATATAATGCATACTTTATTTAGAGTAGAAAATGCAATGTTATGGATGAATTTTCCTTTTAAAAAGAAACAAATTGTTATTAGTTCACTAATTAACTTAATAGATTTAAAATATCCAAATTGGAGAAATAATGAAATGATTGAACAATATAAGAAAGTAAATCCATTATTTGGTTTTGATATGAGTAGGATTGGTAAATATACAAGTGGTTATACTGAAACTATGTGTAAAGAAGAGATAGAAGAAAATATTAAAAAGGCTTTTAAATAAAAGAATGGGTAATTTAATTAATTATATAAATGAATATGGAAATATAGATTTTAATATTAAAAAAGTTAATGATATAGATATTTTACTTTTTTCACAAATACCTGTTTGGGAATTTAAAAATATATTATTTAAGTATAAAGATGAAATTAAATTGTCATTTTTGTGGAAATTAGCAAAAAGAAAAGACTTTGATAAATTTAAGAATGTATATAAAAGAACATATAAAATTATGGGAAATATGTGTAATTGTAAAAGATACAAAGACATTATTATAAAAAATTATATTTATTATTCATCTAAAGATACTCAGTTTGGAGCATATACATTAGTTTTACTCAACAACAGTATTTGTATTGTTTTTTAAGGAACAGATGACACTATAGGAAGTTGGAAAGATAACTTTGAGTTATTATATAAATTTCCAACTAATTCACAAAAATATGCAATTAAATATTTAGATAGTGCCATAAGTAATAAATGTTCAAATATCATAGTTTGTGGGCATTCAAAAGGTGGGAATCTAGCTTTAGTAAGTACAATGAATATAAATTTTATAAAAAGAAGAAAAATAAAAAAAGTATATTCATTTGATGGACCTGGCTTGAGAATTGAAGAATTTAACTCACTAAATTATAAAATGATAAAAAATAAAATTGTTAATATCGTACCTGAATCTAGTTGTGTTGGGGTACTATTAAATCAAGAAAAAGTTAAATTTGTAAAGACAAATAGTTCTATAGTGAAAGAGCATGATCCATTATATTGGATTGTTAATAAAGATAAATTTGAAATTACTAGTCAAAGTACTAATAGTAAAGATATTAATTATGCGATAAATAGATGGTTAAAAAGATATAGTTATGAAGAGATAGAAAAGATTTGTAATGAAGTATTTAATGTATTTAGTAATAGTAAAATAAATAAAATTAGTGATTTAAAAGATAATAAGATAGAATCTATTTATAAACTTATAAAAATTTCTAGACATATTCCAAAAGATGGTAAAGATTTGATTTTTTATATTTTAAAAATATTAATTGTAGATTACGTAAAAAGTAATTAAGAATAAAATTATGTTATAAATAAATCCCCAATAGTGGGATTTTTTGTTATTGATTATCCTGACTATAAAGATAGAAGAAGTACATCTATTTATAGTCGCAAGAAGTTATTTAATAAAGATAATATCACTTGATAAGGCTATATTTACAATATGTTTACAGTCCATAAATGTTAAATATTGACTAGATTAAGAAAATTATGGTATGCTTAAGGCAATTAATAGGAGGAATTATATTATAATGGAAGAAAAAAGATTTAAAATTTTAAAGAAAGAAAGTTATGAAGAAAAAGCAAAGAAGGAAGGGAAAAGTGCTACAATATCAGCTATTCTTGCTGGAGTCACTAGTGTGCTTGTAGTTATGACTGCTTCTAATATTACATCTATGTCTATTGCAACTGCTTCAGATGCTCTTCTAACACTTGTTGCGTTAGGTTCATCAGCGGCAACTGCTGGTTTGAGTGCTACTTATTTAAAAGAAACAGTAGATTCACTTTTAAAAAAGTCAATGTACGAAAGTAGAATAGAAGATATTAACAGTGAACTTGAAATGTTAGAACAAAACGAAAGTAGAGGTATGAGAAGATGATTATTAATATAAAAGATACTTTAACTTTAGATGATAATAATGAATATGTTGTAGTTAGTAAAATAAATGTAGATGATATGAATTATTTTTACTTAATAGATAAGAATGATAATGCAAATGTAAAATTTTGTTATCAAGATAATGACGAACTTGTAGAACTAAATGATAAAGAATTAGTAACAAGATTATTACCATTATTTGTAGAAAATGCAAAGGGAGAACTAGAAGATTTATAATGCCACTTTATAAGTGGTTTTTATTATACATATACTTTAGAATTCATAGATCGGAAAATAATTATATGTTAGTGATTGTATTTAATTAACATATTTCTACACTTTGGAAACACTATCATTCGATGTGTGAGATTTGACATTTACTTACCTTTGTGATAGTATATGGCTCGTAGAAAGAAGAGAGCGTGGTAATTGAAATGAATATCTTAGCTGAAGAACAAAAAAAAATATTTGATGAAACTATAACAGAGGAAGAAAGGCTAAAAAGAGAAAAAGAATTTTTTAAACTATATTATACATTAAGAAATGCTGATGAGAAAAAAGTTTATAGTAAATTAACTTTAGAGCAAAGAAAAAAGATTCATAATGTAATATTGGGAATTTATAAACTAAAAAATAGGCTAGGCGGATTTTCTTATGAAATAATAAAAGATGAAAGAATGTCTACGGAGCGTCCAATAATTTTTGCTATAACGCATGTTGGCAAATTTGATATTGAAGTTATAAGCGAGGCAATTAAAGAACATTATTATTTGTTATCTGGTGATTATGAACATATTCAAGGAATTATTGATGCACCATTTTTAGCACTTAATGGCGTAATATATTTTAACGAGAAGGATAAAAATGATAGGAAATTAGTATCAAAAAAGATGATTAATCACTTAAATGATGGTGGAAATCTGATGTATTTTATTGAAGGTACTTGGAATATTACACCAAATTTACCAATGTTACCCTGTTATTGGGGGATTGTTGATGTTGCAAGAAATGGAAAGGCTATTATTATTCCCGTTGCATGTGAACAATATGGTAAAAAGTTCAAAGTGAATATTGGAAAAAATTTTGATATGTTGAATTATGGAGAAGGAGAAAAATCAAAAGCAATTAATGATTTGAGAGATGTATTGTCTACTTTAAAATGGGAAATCTGGGAAACTGAAGCGCCATTAAGCAGAGACAAATTAAATGGTGGAGAGTGGGAAGAATATGTGTCACAAAGATTTAAAGAATGGCCATATTTCAATGAAGAATACATTCGTGGTTTAGTATATAAACCTAAAGATGTTGTTGAAAACGAAGAAGCTTATGCTTTAGTAAAAAAACTAACACCAAATAAAAATAATGCATTTCTTTTCAACTCGTCCGTCTTCTGTGCATGTTGGCGCAATTT
>CAZMXJ010000107.1:0-4192 GCA_964570235.1 uncultured Clostridium sp.
ATTCTTTGTTTTAACTTTTAATACAAGAATATTATGAAAATTATTTAGAAATCTATTTTCCATAATTATAATAATTTAACTTCATATATATCACCTGATATAAAAAGTTCATCTTTCTTTAATTTTGATATAACTAACTTATCGCCAATTACGGATATTTTCTTATTATCCTTATTAATATCAATTTTTTTATCGTTAAAACTTGATATTAGAGAATAATTAACTATATACATACCACTTTTATAAATATGTATTTCTAATTCATTAGGATCTATGTATTCTTTTATTTTGCCTAAAATCACAATAATATCACCTATTAAAATATATGAAAAAAAGACTTACATAGAAGTCTAATTTAATTTATTTTTAATAATTGAACTAACTAAAGACATATCAGCTTTTCCTTTAAGTCTTGGAGATACAAGTTTCATAACAGATCCCATATCTTTAACACTCTTAGCACCGACTTCATTGATAGCATCTACAACTACTAATGTTATTTCTTCTTCTGATAGCATTTCTGGCATATAAGAACTTAGTATGTTTATTTCTTCATTTGTCTTATCTATCAAGTCTTGTCTTTTACCTTTTTCAAATTCAGCAATTGATTCTTTTCTAGTCTTAATTTGCTTACCGATAATTCCAACTATGTCTTCATCAGAAACTTTATCTAACTTCTTATTAATTCTTTCCAAATCAATTGCACCTTTTAACATTCTTAGTGTTGATAATCTCAATGAATCTTTATTCTTCATAGCATCTACTATGTCTTTACAAATCTTATCTAGCAAGTTAATGCCTCCTAGTCGTAATTTTTATTTTTTCTATTTTGTTTTCTACTATTTATAATAGCATTCTTTTTTGCTTCTCTTCTTAAAACACCAGGTTTACTGAAATGTTCCCTTTTTTTCTTTTCAGAGAGAGTTCCGCTCTTTGCAACTTGTTGTTTAAATCTCTTTAGAGAATTTTCAAAGCTACCTTTTACTACAGTTCTAGTCATTTTTATCCCTCCCTCCAACTTAATTTCAAATGCATTATACCACTATTTTTTCCATATTTCAACAATTTTCTTTACTTCATGGAAATTTGTATATGATTTTTTTTATGTACATATAATTAATATCAAAAAAAACAACTAAACTAGTTAGCTGATTCTTTTGAAACTACTTTCTTACCTTTATAAAATCCACATTCAGTGCAAACTCTGTGTGGTCTTATAATAGCTCCACAATTAGAACACTTAGTTGTACCATTTTCTTCAATTTTGTAATGAGTACGACGCATTCTTTTTCTTGTCTTACTTACTTTTCTAAATGGAACTGCCATTATCTCACTCCTCCTTGTTATTCAAATATATAATATTTGATTAGTCTTCTCTTATTAACTTCCATCCTTCTCCAGATACTGGAGAATCACTTACATCCTCACTTACAACTCTTAGTGGGATTTCTAATACGATATTTTGCCATATAATTGGAATAATATCAATATTATTTTGAATAATTTTTACATATTCTTCATCATCTTCATCATCATTTGATACTTTTACCTCTGTTTTTATGTCAAATGGGTATAAAACATCCTTTAACGTTAAACTACATGGAAGTACCATAGTACCTTTTATTTTAAGGTCCATACTATATGATGAATCAGTAACTCTATGAATAGTAATTGACACATCTATAGGGCTTAAACTCCTAATATCAGTGCCTTCGTATAATGACTTATCTAATTCAATTGTTTCATTATACTCTAATTCATTGGCTTTTCTGTTTTGTAATTTTGTTAAATCTAATAACATAATACTCACCTTATAAATTATACTAGTTTTAAGAGAATTTTGCAACATCTTTATTATTGAGTTTCGTTTTTTTGCTAAAAATATCCTATTTTTATTGCGATTAAGCACTAAACTACATAACATTATAAAATGTTTTTTTTCATTTTTTTATGAATTACAAATTATCTTATCCATACTATTATTTCTTTAAAACTTTATCTTTTCTTCCATCTATTAATGTTAATAATGGTGGACAAAATGTATTTTCTACACCACTTTCTTTATCATTACTTCTTGTATTTACAATTGTTAACTCTGGTTCAACAATGATATTATATCCAATTAAATCTTCTCTACTAACGCATAAAATGTTTTCAATCAACATATCCTCTATCATTTCTAAATCACCAGTCATTTCTTTTATTCCTTCTTGACATAAAGTTGTTGGAATTAATCTCGTTACTTCTTCTGGATAAGGTATATAAGCCTCAGTAAATTTTTCAAACTCATTTCCATTAATAATATGATATTCTTCTTTTAATAAAGTATTTTCCATTATAGTTCCTTCTATTGTTATAGTATCATCTTCTATTAACAAACCATGTAATACTATAATATAACCACATTCTTTTGCAATATCAGTTAATATATAACTTATGTTCCCAGTAAAACTTACCATATACACTAAATTATCATCAATATAATCTCTTGTGATTATTATCTTGTTATTATCATTAGTTTTAATTACAACTCTATTTGTTCCAACCATAGATTCCGGATTATTCATAACATCACCTCGCTTACTAAGTATTTTATCATAAATTTACATCATTTGCATTTTTATTTCAAATTATTTATGTTAATATACTTAAAGAGGTGTTATATGAGAATTAATAAAATAAATTATTATTTAGATATTGCTGAAGCTACTTTGCAAAGAAGTACATGCTTAAGAAGAAATTTTGGCGCAATTATTGTAAAAAATGATGAAATAATTTCGACTGGATATAATGGTGCACCTAGAGGAAGAAAAAATTGTACCGATCTAGGTTATTGTATGAGAGAAAAAATGAATATACCAAGAGGAGAAAGGTATGAATTATGTAGAAGTGTTCATGGTGAGGAAAACGCTATTATAAGTGCTGCTAGAAAAGATATGATAGGATCATCATTATTTTTAGTAGGAAAAACTTATGAAACTCTTGAATATGTAAAAGATGCAAGACCATGTGCAATGTGCAAAAGAATTATTATTAATTCTGGAATAGAAAAAATATATATAAGAAATACAAAGACTGAATACACAGTTATTGATGTAAATGACTTTATCAAAGATGATGAATCATTAGAAGGAACTTTGGGGTACTAATGAATATAGTAGGATTAATTGCAGAATATAACCCATTTCATAATGGACATGTTTATCAATTAAAAAAGATTAAGGAAATATTTCCTGATTCTATAATCATTGTTATTCTTAATGGAAACTTTACTCAACGAGGAGATATATCTATAATTAATAAATGGGATAAAGCTAAAATACTTTTAAGTAATAATGTTGATTTAGTGATTGAACTTCCAATTTTTTATGGAATTAATAATGCTGATTTATTTGCTAATGGTGCTCTTTCAATACTAAATGAATTAAAGATTGATACTTTAGTATTTGGAACAGAGAGAGATAGTATTGATGAATTAATAAGTGCTGCTAAGATTAAATGTACTAATGAATATGATAAATTGGTAAAAAAAGGCATAGATAAAGGATATTCTTATCCAAAGGCATCATTTGATGCAATTAAAGATATCGGAGACATTGAAGTAAATACACCAAATGATATACTTGCGTTATCTTATATTTATGAAATAATAAAAAATAACTATAAAATTAAACCATATGCAATTAAAAGAACTAACGATTATCATTCAAGAAATTTAGATGAAATTAGTAGTGCTACTGCAATAAGAAATGCAATTAAAAACAATATTGATGTAAGTAAATATTTACCACATGAATCACTAAATTATATAAATAATATTTTTATAGATGATTATTATGACTTATTAAAATATAAGATAATATCAACAGATGATTTAACTATATATCACGACATTAAAGAAGGAATTGATAAGAGAATAAAGAAATATATATTTGAATCTAATACACTTGAGGAATTAATAAGTAAAGTTAAGACAAAAAGATATACCTATAATAGAATAAAAAGAATATTGCTATATATTCTTTTGGATATTAAAAATGATATTACAATTAAAACTTATATTAGACCATTATGCTTCAACAAAAGAGGCTCTAAGTATTTAAATAGAATAAAGAAAGATTTAAACATTCCTCTTATTTCAAATTATTCTGATAATAAAGATTTATTAGAACTAGAATTTAAATGTAATGCT
>CAZMXJ010000108.1:0-1543 GCA_964570235.1 uncultured Clostridium sp.
AATAGTGGTATTATTTGAATTAATGATTTAATAATTTTTGTTAAAAGTATTGAAGTGTGGTGAATATGTATGTTTTTTTATAATAGGGATTCAGCCGATAAAGCTCTCAATTATGCAGTAAATGCGAAAGCAACTGCCGAAGAAATTCCAAATGATATTAGTAAAGCTAAATTATTGATGGAATCAGTAAAAGTGGATGGGTTAGATTTTTTAAATAATTATGATTATACTCAAACAATAGGAGTTATAAATAATTATGATACAGTAATTGAAAAAATGATTTCTGATGCAGAATATAGTTTAATAATGGAAAGTATAGATATGGGAAAGCCTGAAAGAATAATAGAATATATTAATAATGGAAAAATATCCGCTCAATCATTTATTGATTTTGCAGCAAGTTATTATAGCGATTTATCTAAAAATGGTGGTATTAATGCTTCTAAAACTATAAGTGCAGGAAATGCCTCTAGTACATTAATTGATTTGGGATTTAATGATAATTTTGCAAATAGTTTTAAAAATCAAATTTTAAAGAACGTTATTAAAAAAGAATTGTATTATACTGATGATGGAGTTATATACGCTAATAATGCATATATGGGAATATTTGCTTTATTTGGTTTAGAAGTACAATCTTCTAGAGAAATGCCACTATATAATCAAGAAGACTATAAAGATGTTCCATATGGAAGTTATGGTAAAAGTAATATAAGTAAAAGTGGATGTGGTATTACATGTGCAGCAATGATAATATCAGCGATTTTAGGAAATGAGTGGACTCCAGATAAATGTGCAAGTTTGTGTGATTTTTATAATTGCCCAAAAGGTAATGAAAGTTTGATGACACAACCTTTTGATGCGCTTGGGATACATTGGGAGAAAAAAGAAACTAAAGATATCATGGATGCATTAAAAAATGGTAAAGCAGTAATTGCAATGACTAATAGTAGTGGACATTATGTAGTGTTAAGAGGATTAACTGAAGATGGGAAAGTTTTAATTAATGATCCATATGGTCCATGGCAAAGTGAAGCTGATGCCCAAGGAAGAGTTTTAACTTTTAATGAAAATGGCACTATCATTGAAAATGAAAAAGGAATAACATCCGGTTCTATTTGGGTAATTGATATGCCAGAAAGTAGTAATGTCGATATGAAGGATTATGTTTTCTCTGAACCAGAAACACTCATAAAAAATGACAAAGTAATTTTAACGGAAGAAGAAAGACTATCTTTAATTAACCAATATAATATGAGAAACAACGGTTCAGATTCAACAACACCTGTTGAACCGGCAACACCTGTCGAACCAACAGAACCTGTTGAACCGGCAACACCTGTTGAACCAACAAAACCTGTTGAACCAGCAAAACCTGTTGAACCAGCAAAACCTGTTGAACCAGCAAAACCTGTTGAACCAACAAAACCTGTCGAACCAACAAAACCTGTTGAACCAGCAAAACCTGTTGAACCAACAAAACCTGTCGAACCAACAAAACCTGTTGAACCAGCAAAACCTGTTGAACCAGCAAAACCTGTTG
>CAZMXJ010000108.1:1643-4100 GCA_964570235.1 uncultured Clostridium sp.
CAACAAAACCTGTTGAACCAACAAAACCTGTTGAACCAACAAAACCTGTTGAACCAACAAAACCTGTTGAACCGGCAACACCTGTTGAACCAACAAATCCAGTAGAACACGTTAATATATTGCCAGAAAATAAATTCTCTAAAGTATTACCGAAATTGGCTGATGGAAAACTAGGTTCTATGGAAATAAGCAGTAATAGTGTTAGCTATCAGTTATATGATGTTAGTAATGAAAATTATGATAATTATGTTAATGAATTATTAGAACAAGGATATACTATGCTAGAGGATGGAACATTTACAAAGGATGGTTATAATATTACGATGTCATTTACTGAAAATGGTAATATGACTATTAGTCTCAAAACTGATTAATGGTTATAAGTATTTTATGCATTTATAACGTATGAATAATTATTTGTATTATAGAGAGGAACTTTATGGAAAATGGTAATAAAATAATTGCAATTGTTGGTATGTGTGGAAGTGGCAAATCTATTGCTACTGATTATTATGAAAATTTAGGTTTTAAAAAAGTTTATTTTGGTGGGGTTACTTTAGAAAAAATAAAGGAAGCTGGATTAGAAATAAATGAAAAAAATGAGAAATATATGCGAGAAAAATTGAGAAGAGAATATGGTATGGGAGCATACGCAACTATATTACTTCCAAGGATTGAAGAATATGCTAAAGAATGTAATGTAATACTTGATGGTCTTTATTCTTGGGATGAACTCAAAATATTAAGAAATAAGTTTGATGATAAATTATATGTTTTAGCTATAGTAGTTGATAAAAAATATAGATATGATAGATTATCTAAAAGAGATATTCGATCACTTACTAATGATGAGGCTATTGGAAGAGATATTTCTGAGATAGAAAATCTTTCTAAAGGTGGTCCTATTGCTTTTGCTGATTACTATGTGCTTAATAATGGAAATATTGATGAGTACTATAACAATTTAGAAAAAGTTACGAAAGAAATTATGGAAAGTTAGAGGTGCGAAATGTTATACAGTTTAAGAAAAAAGTTAGAAGAAATAATAAAAGAGAAAGAAAATTGTATTAAATTAAAGCAAGTATTAATTGATTTGAGCTCAGATGCTATTAATTGCAAATCAAAATTACAATCAATTCATGGAAATTTAAGCATGGGCCTATCGATTGCTGGTTTTAATGGTTTCGATAATATATTATCGAAAAGTTCAACTATCGCTGATTTAATTGCAAATACAGAAAAAGCAATTTCAGAAATAGAGAAAAGAATCATTGTACTAACAAGAGAAATGCAAGATATAAAAAATAAAATCAGGTTGGAAGAAGAAAGACTAAGAAAACAAATATTAATTGGAAAAGAGAAGGAGTAAATTATGGATAATGAATTTCAAGCCAATTTATATGCAATTAATGATGCTGAATTAGAAGCTAATAAACTAGCATCAGATGCAGATAGTACAAAAGCAGACATTGCTTCTGCAAGTGCATACAATGGACTAGTAAAAAATGTGAATTTAGGTTTTTTGACAAATGGCGCATATACTGAGTGTTTAGACTCATTAAATGGTTATTCTGCATTAATTGGGGGAATTAAAGCAGAAGTATTAAAAGCAATGTTTATGGAAGATAATTTTAGCAATCAAATTATTGCGATGTATCAAAAAGGTGATTTAACTGAGAAAGAGTTAATAGAAATATCTAATGAATACATGCACTTCTTATTATCAACCCCTGAGGGAATGAAAAAATATCAAAGTTTAGCTTTAACACCTCATGGTGAGTCAGCAGGAGTATTTTTAGCTAAAAAACTTGGTTATAGCGTAGAAGATGAATATGACAAAATATCTGTATTTGTACAGAATATGAATAGATCTTTTTCAGAATACTTAATAGATAAGAACTTAATGTATACTGGAGAGGGTGTAGTAGAATTTTTAAATACATATAATGGGCTATTTGCAATGTTTGGTTATAAAATGAATTACGATAATTGTGAATTTGACCGTTCAGACCAAGGATTATATTTTGGAACAAGATATGCTCAAATTGGATGTATAGATTGTTGTAATTTATACGATTGGGCTGCAAGGGCAGTAGGTCTAGATTGCTATGCATATGGTGCAGGTACACATAATTTCTATGGTATGAATATAGATGGAACAATACCAGAAAATAGATATAATTGTTATGATATAAATGATCCAAATTATAAAAATGCTAAACCAGGAGATATATTAGAAAAATCATATAATTCAAATGCAGGGCATTTAAGGATTATAATTGGAAGCGATGAAAATGGATATTATACTGTAGAAAATGGATATAGAATGGAATATAGATATTATACATTTGAAGAATTAAGAAGATCAGGATACAGAGTATCACATTTAGATGCAGTATATGATAATACATCAAATGGAAATAAAAAAGTTCATGTTGATAGACCAAACCAATGGGA
>CAZMXJ010000109.1:0-4061 GCA_964570235.1 uncultured Clostridium sp.
CCTTCTTAATAGTCTTCTTATTACATAACCTCTTCCTTCATTTGAGAAGATTGCTCCATCATTAATCGCAAAAGTAAGTGTACGAATGTGATCTGCGATTATTCTAAATTCTCTTTTATTTTCGTATTTTTGATTAGATAAATCTTCTATAGAAGAAATAATTTTAGAAAATAAATCAGTGTCATAACTTGATTCTACTCCTTGAAGTATACAAGTCATTCTTTCAAGTCCCATACCTGTATCTATATTTTTACTTGGAAGTTCTTTATAATCACTTCTATTAACTCCTTCTTTTGAATTAAATTGGCTAAATACATTATTCCATATTTCTACATATCTACTATTATCTATTTCTTCTTGTAAAAGTTTTATTCCAAGACCTTCCTTATCATACAGAGGGCCTCTATCATAAAATATTTCAGAATCAGGTCCGCATGGCCCTTCACCTATTTCCCAAAAATTAGTTTCTAATCTTACTATGTGAGAAGGTTCAACACCTAATGATACCCATTTACTATAAGCATCATCATCATTTTTATATACAGTAAAATATAGTTTTTCTTTTGGAAATGCAAAATATTTTTCACTTGTCAAAAGTTCATAAGCCATTTCTATTGCTTCATTTTTAAAATAATCACCAACAGAAAAATTACCTAACATTTCAAAAAATGTATGGTGCGTATTATCACCAACACTTTCAATATCATTAGTTCTAATACACTTTTGGCAACTTGTAAGTCTTTTGTTTACTGGTATCATGCTTCCATCAAAGTATTTCTTTAGTGGAGTAACCCCAGCATTATTCCATAAAAGAGTTGGATCATTTAAAATAAGTAAAGAAGCGCTTGGCATAATCGTATGTCCATGTTCTTTAAAATATTCTAAATATGTATTTCTAATTTCATTACTTGTCATGTATCTCATTCTTCCACCTCAAAATCTTCCAAAGTACCATTTTCTTTTACTATTTTAGTAACCATATCTTCAGCACTTTTTATTTTTTCTTCGCATACTTTAACTAATTTCATTGCTTCACTATATTTATTTATCGCATCATCTAAATTAACATTACCACTTTCTAATTCTTTAACAATACTTTCTAATTCTTCTAAATTTTCTTCAAATGACTTTTTCATACATCCTCCTTAACATTTGTTACTAAAGCATCGATTGCTCCATTTTTTAAACTAATATTTATTTTATCATTAATTTCTATATTTTTAACGCTAACAATTGCCTTTTCATCTTTTTTTACTATACCATATCCTCTTTTCAAAGCATTTAATGGATTCAATAATTCAAGTTTATTAATATTATTTTCTATAGTATTTAAATACTTTTCATAAAGTAATTTTGGATTACCTAGAATATAACTATTTTTTAATTTATATAAAAGAATAGTTTTATCACTAATTATTTCATTAAATGAATTCATCAGTTTTATCTTATCTAAGTTTAATATTTGAGATTTTATATTGTAAATATTAATTGGATTCATAAGTATACTACTAGTACTTATTTTATTCAACAGTTTTTTATAGTCGCTTATTTTATTGACAATTACATTATTAACTCTTTCATAAAGAGTGTCAATCAAAATTGATATATCCATTATATTAGGTACTGCAAGTTCAGCTGCACCAGTTGGGGTCGCTGCTCTTTTATCAGCAACATAATCTGCAATAGTAAAATCAATTTCATGCCCCACAGCACTAATTACAGGTATTTTTGAATTATATATCGCTCGTGCAACAATTTCTTCATTATAAGCCCATAAATCCTCAATAGAACCTCCACCTCTTCCAACTATAAGAGTATCTATATCAGAAAAAGTATTTGCAAGTTCTATCTTTTTAACTATATCTTCTTTAGCAGACACACCTTGTACTAAAGATGGAAATAAAATTATTTCACATAGAGGATATCTTCTTTTAATTGTAGTAATAATATCTCTAATTGCAGCACCTGTACTTGCTGTTACTACACCAATTTTTTTAGGATATTTAGGTATCTTTCTTTTATGAGATTCATCAAATAATCCTTCTTTATAAAGCTTATCTTTAAGTTCTAAAAATTTCTTATATAAATCGCCGCTACCATTTAATTCCATTGATTCAATATATATTTGGTAACTACCAGATGCTTCATATATACTAATCTTTCCTATGGCATTTACCATATCTCCATCTTTAAAATTTGTCCCTACTCTACTTGCAACACCCCTAAACATAACCGCAGAAAGTCTACTACCTTCATCTTTTATAGTAAAGTAGCAATGACCACTAGGCATTTGTACTTTAAAATTAGATATTTCCCCCTTAACAAATACCTTATTAAAAAATGAACTTGCATCAAATTTCATTTTAATAATTCTATTAAGTTCAGAAATAGATAAATATTTAATATCCTCATTCATAGTATCACTTTCCTTACTAATTTATTATATCATGTATAATCTTAAACATAAAGAAAAAGAAACCAAAAATGGTTTCAAAGTATAAAATTATATTATTTAATTAGAAAGATAATACTACTTATCTTTCATAACACTATCTAATACAGCATTAATCATATTCTTAACTTTATCATCTGAATACTCTTTTGCAAGTTCTACAGCTTCATTTATACAAACTATATCTGGAGTATCTGTATACAAAAGCTCATACAAACTCATTCTAAGTATAGCTTGATCCGTTTTACCTAATCTATCAATTGTCCAATCTTTTAAATATTTATTAGCTATTTTGTCTAACTCAAGAATATTTTCTTCTACACCATACACAATGGTATTAACAAAATCATTTTCTACTTCTAACAATTCCTTAATAACATTTTTTATATCATAATTTATTTTATTAGATTTATATACACTTATTTGATAAAGAACTGTCATAATAATTTTTCTAAGTTCACTTCTATTAGTTTCTTTCATAAATTCCTCCAACACTTAAATCATTATAACATATTAATCAATATTATCAATCTTTTTATTTATCTAAATCACGTTTTAATTCAAAAATTGTATTTAAAGCATCTAATGGAGTCATTTCAAGTGGATTTAACTTTCTTATTTTTTCTTCAATAATGCTTTCTACTTTAGGAGATAAATCAAAAGATATTTGATTCTTTACTTCCACTTCTCCTTTATTTTCATATGACGCAAGTATTTCATTTGCACGCTCTATAAGAGAATCTGGTAAATTTGCAAGTTTTGCAACATGTATACCATAACTTTTATCAATTGAGCCATCTTTTATCTTATGCAAAAATGTAATTTTTCCATCTTCTTCAACTGCACTTACATGTACATTTTTTAATCTCTTAAAATGTTCCTCTAACTTAGTAAGTTCATGATAATGTGTTGAAAATAAAGTCTTACATTTAATATTATTATGAATATACTCAATTATAGATTGAGCAAGAGAAAGCCCGTCATATGTTGCTGTACCTCTCCCTAATTCATCAAATATTATTAAACTATTAGATGTCGCATTAGTAAGAGCTTGATTAGCTTCTTTCATCTCTACCATAAATGTAGAGTCGCCACTTACTAAATCATCAGATGCTCCAATACGAGTAAAAATCTTATCAAATATAGGAATTTTACATTCTTTAGCAGGTACAAATGAACCCATTTGAGCCATTATAACTGTTATAACAAGTTCTCTCATATATGTTGATTTACCAGCCATATTAGGCCCTGTTATGATAAGTATATCAGTATCTTTATCCATTATAATATCATTAGGAACAAACTCAGAATCTAATACTTTTTCTACTACTGGGTGCCTATTATCTTTAATATAGATACTTCTTTCATCAGTTATAATCGGCCTTACATAATTATTTTCTTCAGCAACAGTTGCAAGAGAACCAAGAACATCAATTTCAGCAATTACTTTAGCAATTTCTTGTATTCTATTAATATATGTTCTTACGTTATCTCTAATTTCAATAAATAAATTATATTCTAAATTAATAATCTTCTCTTCAGCACCTAAAATGAGTGCTTCTTTTTCTTTCAAAAGAGGTGTAACATATCTTTCACAATTAGCTAAAGT
>CAZMXJ010000110.1:0-4059 GCA_964570235.1 uncultured Clostridium sp.
GAATAATTATTCACTAACGATGTAGATTGCCCTAAAAATCTTTCAAATATAGAATCATAATCATTCATATTAATATTACTAGTACAACCTGTTAGAACAAATAAACATAATATCAGAATTAAAATTTTCCTCATAAGTTCACCTACTCTTTCTCTATTATATCACGAGTTTAAAAAAATATCTATAAAAACATTTCATTTACGATATATAGCCATATAAATGGGTCCTATTTTCATAAACTTTTCTTCATACTCTGTAGTTATTACATCTTTTTCATCACTATGTAAATCACAACTTATCTTATCTATTTTATAACCATAATTACTTAAAGAAGATACTGAATACTCAAATAACTTTCTATTATCAGTCTTTTGAATTATTAAATTATCACTTACAAAAATACTATCAAATAACTTTAAGAAATTAGAATGTGTTAGTCTTCTTTTCTCATGTCTATCTTTAGGCCATGGGTCAGAGAAATTTAAATAAACACAAGATATTTCTTTATTAAAAACTTGATCTACTTCTTCTGCATCCATCCTTATTAATTTTAAGTTGGGTAAATTGTAATCATCTATTTTCTTTATAGCTCTTGCAATTGCAGAATCAAATTTCTCAATGCCAATAAAATTTATATCCGGATATTTAATTGCATTTTCAAGTATGAACTTGCCTTTACCCATACCAATTTCTACATGTATAGGATTATCGTTCATAAATACACTTTTCCACTTCCCACAATAATCTTTTGGATTATCAATAATATATTTTGAGTTATTAATTAATAACTTCTCATTTTTTAATTTTCTAAGTCTCATCTCGTCACCTTTTTCAAATAATAAATCATCAATATAATTATAACAAAAATATTGAGTTTGCATATACTTTAATGAAAGGTTTTTTAGGTGATTTAAATGAAAGATAGAAATAATCAGGTATTTATGCCATTTCCTAATCAATATCAATTTCCAGGACAATTTCCAAATCAACAATTTTTCCCTACTATGCCATCAGAACTTGAAAGTAGAATAAATTCATTAGAAAGAATGGTAAGAAGATTAGACGCAAGAGTATCAAAATTAGAAGGAAGTACTGGAGCATATACAGGAGAATACAATACAAGCTTACCTGATAATGTATATAATCAAAATATATATCCAAATGCAATGCATATGATGTAAGAAGACCCATAATATGGGTTTTATTATTAAAATAATACTTTAATGAAAAGAATAGATAACTGTTATCTATTCTTTTCACTTTTTAATACTTCAATAATTTTCTTACATACTATATTTTTATCATAATTATTTAGTGCATAATTTTTTATATCTTTTGAATTATAGTTTTTATAATTCTCCATTAACTCAATTATTGCATCTGCATACTTTTCCACATCATTTATAGGTGTAATAATACTATTTTCTTTATTACATATTTCAAGTGGCCCTGTACAATCAGTAGTAATTACTGGAAGCCCTGTCGCAAAGGCTTCAACTATAGGTATACAAAATGTTTCAAATGTACTAGAAACACATAAAGCATCACTACTTTTTAGTATGTTAGGTATTTCATCATTTTTAACATATCCCATAAATTCTACATTATCATTTAAATTTAAACTATGACAAATAGATTCATAGAAATACTTAAATTCTCCTGTACCAACTATTTTTAACTTAACATTCTTATACCCTTTTTTATTAACAACTATATCAAGTGCCTTTAAAAGAACATCTAATGCCTTTACTTTATAAAAATTAGATATACTTACTAATATAGATTCTTTTTCTTTTCTTTTTTCTTTTAAAGAAAACTTAGAGCAATCAATAAAGTTAGGAACTAAATGACATTCTTTATCTATCTTATCTTCTACTATTTTCTTTATATCTTTATTTACTGCCATATATGATGAAGCACTCTTCATAACAGAAATAACATATTCTTCATATGCAGTATTAAGCATTATATTTTCTGAATGAGCATGAACTACATAAGGGATACCCTCTTTGTCATAGATTGCTTTTGCGATTAGGCCTGCTGGAAGTACACTTTCTACTAAAACTACATCTGGTTTACCTACTAACTCAACTAAATCATAATATGCTTTAAGACCATTTTTAACATATCTTTTATATGCAAAATCTAAACTTAATGATTTGTAATTTAATATGGTCTTTTTATATGATTTAAAACTATATAATTTTTCATCTAAACCATCTGTTTTTTTATTCATTAAAAATGTATGTATTTCTTTTAACCCAACTCTGTCTACATGTAGCATAACTACATCTACAAACTCATTTAATGCTTCTGCTTGTTTTATAAAATAATTACCCCATAATGGATCTTTTTTATTTGGATACCAACTTGGTATCATTAAAACCTTTAATTTATCCATAATACACCTACTTTAAATTATTCATGACATGATAAATTATGTCTTTGCGTCCTTTTTTACTTAAAACTTGTACAAGGTCAAAACCTGGTCTTCTATTCCCTTCTACTAGTATTGGGCCACTTTTTGTAATTGCAACATCCCATCCAACTACTTTAATATTTTGATTAACAAGTGCCGCATCTAATACAAGTTTTTTTGTTTCTTTCCAAAATGGAAGTTCAAACTTATTAAAATAAGTTCTAGTAACTGGATGCATCTTAAATTCATTTAAGTCTTTATCAATCGCATTTCCTTTAAGCTTGCCTGTTTTAGTATCAATAGATACTCCCATACCACCTTTATGGAAATTATCGACTTCATTTACTCCATTACCAACTCTCAGTGCTGCATAAAGTATTTCACTTTTACCATTATTAACAAAAGTCATAATTCTTAGTGTATTAACAGAAGTAGAACATAATGTATTCATCTTTTTATGTTGAATAATAAGTTCTTCTAAAAACATTCTATTTTCTTCTAGATAAGTAAAGAATTTTGAAACATTCTTTACTTCACTTCTTTTCATCTTCTTAACGTCATGTCCACCAAGTCCATCTATTGGTTTAATCATAAATTCTTTATTTTTCTTTAAGAATTCTTTTAAAGCATCTATGCCATATTCTGGAATAAAAAAACTTCGTCCAACATATTCTTTAAAATTATTCAAAAAATTAGGCTTAATAGTAAAAAATTCTTTATACTTAGAAGGACTTACCTTTTCATAAAACTTATTCTGCGTTCTTACAACTGCATACTTTCTTCTTTCTTTTATACTTCTTTTATAAAATTCATAATTTAAATAATCTGTTAGAGTTGCTCCATAAAATACATACCAAATAAGTACATCTATAAGCATTAAAAATGTACTTTTATCGTTTTTGTATGCAATATAATCAATTCTTTTTAAATAACTTTTAATTCTATTCATATTACCACCTAAATTAATTATAACAAAAAGGGCAAAGATATTAAATACTTTGCTCTTTATTTAATAATATTCATCATAATGTTCATTGTAGAATATGAATCATTAATCTCTAATTTTATTGAATATGTTCCATTAGACCATACTCCATTTTCAAATATATACCCCATTTCTTGTAAATCTTCAATAAATTTATTACAAACATTTTCATTTACATTTATCAATTCATAATTTACCATAGATTTACTTATTTCCATATCATTTACATATCCTTCTAATATTATTGGCATAAATTCAGTAAACTTATTAACTGGTAGTATAGTTCCATCTGGTATTTCTGGCGTTGGCACTTGTTCACTTGGATCACCGGTTGATTCATTTGGATCACTTCCTGTTCCAGTTGGTTGAGTATGTGCGGCAGCTGTTGATAAAATGAATTTTACCTGATTTGCATTTTCTGTAAATGTTGCATCTGGTATATCTGACCTTTTATTTCTTGCATTATACTGTTCTATTAGTTTTCTTTGATATTCATCTGATAATCCTACTTCTTCTACAAATACTTTAGGTGTTAAGAAAATTGAACCATTTGGATTACTTCGTATTCTTTCAGCTTCATATTCACTATTTTTATATCTATCCCATTGGTTTGGTCTATCAACATGAACTTTTTTATTTCCATTTGATGTATTAT
>CAZMXJ010000111.1:0-3994 GCA_964570235.1 uncultured Clostridium sp.
CACTATCAAGCGAAAAGGAAATAGAATTTTATTTAAATAAAAGTAAAAGTAAGTACATATTATGCTTAGATATGATATATCCTAAAGTTGAAAAAATAATTGAAAATACAAGTGTAAAAAAGATAATTATATCTAAAATTTCAAATAAGATGCCTATTTACTTAAAAGTAGTATACCCTCTTACAACTAAACAAACTAAAATTAAATATAATGATAATTTGATATCTTTTACAAAGCTAGAAAGTTTAGGTAATAAATACAAAGATAATTATATTGAAAATGTAAAAAAATATGATGATGCAGTTATACTCTATAGCGGTGGTACAACGGGAGAACCTAAAGGTGTAGTTTTATCTAATCTTAATTTTAATGCTCTTGCTACACAATGTTTTAAGATGGTTGATCCTGCTAAAGCGGGAGATAGTATACTAACAATTATGCCTATATTTCATGGATTTGGCTTAGGTGTTTCTGTGCATACAGAACTAATATCTGGTATGAATATAATACTAATACCAAAGTTTAGTGCAAAAGAATTTGGAAAATTAATAAAAAAGTATAAACCAAAATTTTTAGCAGGAGTACCTACTATGTATGAAGCATTAGTAAATAGTAATATTAAATCAAAGACATACTTAACAAGTGTTGTAAATGCTATATGTGGTGGAGATACTCTAAATGAGGCTTTAAGAGATAGAGTTGATCCATATTTAAAAGAGCATGGTTCAAAAGCAAATTTAAGAGTTGGATATGGTCTTACAGAAGCTACTGCTGCAGTATGTGTTACTCCTAGATACTACTTTAAAGAAGGTGGAATTGGGATACCTCTTCCTGACATGAATTTTAAGATAGTAAAAATTGGTACATTCAAAAAAGCAAAACCAAATGAAGATGGAGAAATATGTATAAATGGTCCTACAGTAATGAAAAGATATTTGGATGATATAAAGGAAACAAAAAATGTATTAAAATTACATTCTGATGGGAAAGTATGGCTTCATACAGGAGATATTGGTTATATGAATGAAGATGGTCTTATCTTCTTTAAATCAAGATTAAAAAGAATGATTATATCTAGTGGTTATAATATATATCCGCAGTATATAGAAAAAATAATAATGAGTCACCCTGCAGTAGAAACATGTACTGTAATTGGAATACCTCACGAATACAAAAAACAAGTACCAAAAGCATACATAGTTCTAAGAGAAAACTTTGATGACACTGAAGAATTGAGAGAAGATATAACCGAATATTGTAAAAAATCTATTGCAAAATATTCTTTACCTGCAGAATATGTTTATGTAAAGGAACTTCCAAAAACAAAAGTTGGTAAAATAGCATTCGATAAATTAGGAAACTTATCTAATGGAAAAAAATAAAATTATTTACTCTATCTATAAGTATATACTGGGTATTATATTTATAATTTACTATAGACCAAAATTTATTAATAAAAAATATATTCCAAAAGAAGGCCCTATTATAATTACAGGAAACCATATACATTTATTTGACCAATGCTTACCAATATTGTCTACAAATAGAATGATACACTACATGGCAAAAAGAGAATATTTTGATGGAAAACTGTCTTGGTTCTTTAAAACAGCAGGATGTATAAGTGTAGATAGAAATAATAAAGAGAACGCTAAAAAAGCAACTAAAGAAGCGGAAAACTTGTTAAAAAAAGGATACGCAGTTGGGATATTTCCAGAAGGTACAAGAAATAAAACAAATGAATTATTACTACCCTTTAAAATGGGTGCAGTAAAAATAGCAAAAAAAACAAATGCAACAATTGTTCCTTTTGTAATTACAGGTAAATATAAATTTTGGAATAATAACCTTAAAATTACTTTCCTAAAACCATTTAAAGTGGATAATATGACTTTAGAAAGTGCAAATGAACATTTAAGAAATATGATGTTAAAAGAATTAAAAATTCTAGATAACCCAAAAATAATATTGTAGACCCACCCACTTTACTATAAAACAAAAAAATTATAACTTACAAATAATTAATATAATATATTGAACATATTCACTAAGTCAAAAGGTAGTAAAAAAGCATAAAATATGGTAAAATAGCATATGAGGTGTGACTAAATGAAATGTGTACTTATGAATAAAAATACAGAAGTATTGATTGCTGAATATGATGTAATAATAAAAGGTTTTAACAAAATATATGAAATTGAAAATATAAATTTTGCACCACTTATTATAAAAAATTTATATGATAAAAATAAAGATGTAATTCCATTATTAGAAACGTTGAAAATTTAAATTGGATTAGCGTAGCACCAATATTTGATACAGGTCAATCATTAAATATACTGGATTATAGTGATCAAGAATTAATAATTAATGGTGATGGAAGATTCTTTTATAAGATGGATAATTTTGATACAATACTTGATTATATAAAAGACTTAAAAAGATTTGACTTAAATAAATTAGATGGTATTTGTGAAGAATTTGAAGTTCTGTTACACAAATATCAAAATATCACTAAAATGACAGAGAGAAGAATAAATAAAATATGTACTTTACTATTTAGTAGAATTAATAAATTAAAAAAAATAATTGAATATCAAAATAACAGCTAAAAATCTAGTAAGCAAATTTTACTAGATTTTTTTCTTGTTTATTATTAAAATATATCCAAATACATTGACCGTAAAATTTTATAACTTGCAAATTATTTATTTAACTTCCCTTTTTTTTATTAACGGGAGTTTATCTTCTTCTTTTTTAAGTGATGCTTATATTTACTAAATATCTTCTTGCGATTTCTTTAATACATGCTACTTTAATTTTCATAGCAAGGACCATTTAAAAAGAACCAACAATTAAATGCTAGTTCTAAAATTTACTTTTTATTTATTATTATTTTCTTATACATCAAAAAGCCTACAAATAGAAATAAAATTACAAAAGATAAAATAAACATAATCTTATAAATATCTATACTATCTTCTACTACTATTTCGTCGACTATAACTGCATCAACATCTACAATATTAGAAGGTAGTACATCTTCTTTATGTTCCTTATAAAAACTACTATTCTTAGTTAGTTCAACCATGAAATAATCACATTTACCAGTTTTATTTAGTTTAGTACTTCTTCCGTTAAAATCAATCCATGTAGGATCTAATCCATACCACTTACCATCAAGATATATATTTATCCATTCATGTGCAAGACCTTTTAATGTAAATCCACTTACTAAATAAGATTTTATTCCTACTCTATTTAAAAGTTTATTTGTAAGAAGTGCGTAATGATAACATACTCCTTTTCCTGATAAACTTTTTAAAACACTATTAAAATTAATATCTGAGTATTCACACTTATTATTAACACCACAATCTTCGTCATAAGATAGATTATCTACTACATATAAAGTAATTTTTCTAATCTTTTCTATTTCACTTAAATCTTCTATTTTAAGGCTATCGATAATATCATCTAGTTTCTTATTAAGTTCTTCATCTAAATACATATACTGTGATTCATCATAGTTAGTACCAACTATATTATTCTTTCTAATATAATCTAATACTTTATCATTTACAAGTTCTTCTGAGCCAGTAAAGTTAAGCATTTTTAAATTAGGAAGATATGTAATAGGTTCTAAACTTCTTAAATTAGATATTGAAGATAAAGATAGTTCTTCTAAAGATATTACATTCTTTAATGTGTATATACTTGTAACATAACTTCCTTCTAAATCTAATACTTTAAGATTAGAATTTGCGAGATTACTAAAATTATCATTTACAACATATGAACTGATTATATCTAATTCTCTTATACTTGAATTATTTATTTTAGATAAATCAACTTTACTATAATATATTCTAACCTTTTCTAATTTACTTAGATTATTTAAAAAACTTATATCTTCTATATTCACTTTTTTTATATATACTTCTTTTAAATTTACTAATTTTTTAATATTATCAATATTTTCTAAATCTGTTAT
>CAZMXJ010000112.1:0-3977 GCA_964570235.1 uncultured Clostridium sp.
TAATTATCTAAATATTCTTCTTTTTTATTAACAATACTATTATTAGCAGTTAGTTCTTCAATATTATTATTTCTATTTAATTCATCAAAGTAATCATTTAATTTTTCCAAATCTTTATTTATACCTTTCCTACTAGCATATAAAATTGATGTATCATCATTAAATAAATTTTTTTTAATTTCTCTTGTTAAAAATTTAATTTCTTTACCAAGTTCATTATTTTTAATTGAATTGTATTTTACCCTTTTAGAAGATTGATTATTTTGTTCTCTATATTGTTTTACTAATTCTCCAAGTTTTAAAATATCTTCCTCTACATATATCTCACTAATATTTCTTAAAGTAAAATTTCTCTCTTTTGGATTAAAATAAGATTTTAAATAATCAATATCTTCATTAGTCTTTTTTAAAAGTGGTGTGTAATATTTTTCTCTTTGAATAGCAAGATCAACTAATCTTTTTAAATATCTTTGTTCATCAAGAGTAATTTTACCTTTTCTTCTATAATTCAACTTGTTATCACAATATGAATAGTTAGGTTTCTTTTCTATAAATGCAAAATGTATATGAGGTTGATGTTTTCTATTAGTGTGAATTGAAAATACATAACTCATATTCTTCATATCTTTAAAACCACAATACTTTAAAAACTGTGGCATAACTTCCTTTGCAATTTTTTGTTCCAAAGTTTTTATATCTATGTTCTCATCAAGATATTCTCTTTTAAAACTTAATATACCTTTCCATAAGTTAGAGTTCTCAATATATTTTTTATAATCAGTTTTAATTCTATCAATATCTTTTTTAGTAGCATAACTACCATCTTCTAATATAAGATTATAATTTTCTTTTCTTGTATGTCCCATATAATATTCAAACATACCTACTGTTTTTTTCTTTTCATTAGAAAAATAATCAACCATGTCATCTACATCTTTTAATCTATCTTCTTTATAATTTAAAGATTGATTTTTATTATCTCTTGAATTAAGAGCTAAACAATATTTACTTTTAAAAACAACATTAGGACTTTTCTTACTCATTGAAGTTATCCTTATTATTTAATATTTCATTAAGACATTTATCTTCATTAATATCTGCATTTGACAAATAACCAAAGTTAGCAAAGTGTTGTTGTGATAATCTAAAATGCTTATATTGTCTTTTAGAAATCTTTTCTTCAAGTTCATTTAATTTTTTTAACTTTTCATCAATTTCTTTTAGATAATTTATTTCTCTCGGTTGATTAATATAATCTTCTAAAATAGTTGCTACAACTTTATTAGCAGATGTATTATTTTCATTTGCTACAAGAAATAATCTATCATAAATATAATCCTCTAATCTAATTGTTAGTTTTTTCATCTTCTAACTTCCTAATCACTCTATAATCTAAAGTTCCATTATCTTTTTTCTCAATTACTAATGCAATAAACTTTGGATCATTAAATGTCTTGCTTAAAAAAACTGTTTTTGTTTTTGAAGTTGCTTTATAAGAATATTTATTTTCATCAGTAAAATAATCTTCTCCAAACTTTTTATATTTCTTTACCCAAGAACATAATCTTTTTTGTGGAGTCCTATCATCTAATATATTCATATCAAAACCACCTGCAACAAAAATTTGTCTTGCAGTTTTTGAAGTATCAGATAATTTTTCTTTAACAGCCCAAAGTTTAAAACTATTTTTATAAACTATTTGGCTTTTGTTTTTTATTCCCTCTACATTAGAATTACCTAGTAAGATTTTAATTTCTTCATCATTATAAACTCTAATTTCATTCATTGTTATCACTCTCTCTTTCCAAAATTTTATTTTGATTTTCATAATACTTATCAAACTTTTCCATATAAGTGTTATAACCAATATCAATTAAATAAGTTAACATTTTATTAAAACTTAAATTATTTTTTATTGCTAAAAGTTCTATTCTAGTTTTTAAATTATTATCAATTCTTAAAGTAGTTCTTACTAAACCTTTTATCAATTTACATTCTCCTTTCTTAAAACTATGAGTAGCCACTTTCTGCATTTTTAAGGTATTTTTCATAATAAAAATATTGCATATTTTTAATGGGCATAAGGAGAACGACACCACAAATCTATTTAACCCTTATAATACAAGGATAAAAGAGTGGTGTCTTACTATTTTTGCACTTGCAAAAATGACCACTTTTTCATTTGAAAGTGGCTACTCTATATTGAAAATCCCTTTAATATTAACAAATTATATGACTACCTTTTTATTTAAAAGTGGCTACTTTGTTAAAATAACCTCTTTTTATGTGCTTCCATTACTTCTTAAAAGGTATTATTGGATTATAAAATCATTATTATCATAGAAGTTATTATTTGGAGTTGTAGGTTCAAAATGATAATTAGGACTTTTTAAAGTAAAATCTATAAATTGCATACCATCAAGTTTCTCTCTATTTGCATTTTCTACTTGATAATGCAAGTGATTTCCTGTTGAATGTCCTGTTGTTCCTACACTCGCAACTTCTGTCCAGTGATTTACTTTATCTCCAACTTTTACCTTTGCACTATTTGGATAAAGATGAGCAAATACTACATAATATGTTTCATCATAATCTTCATCACATTTAATTGTAATTAGATTACCAACATTATTTCCACTTTGATCGTAGGGTATATTTTCATTTTGAGTGAATGTTACTTTATCAACTGTTCCATTACAAACTGAATAAACAGGAGTTTGAGCAGGTACTGCTAAATCCCAACCACCATGAACATTGCTTTCTCCATAAATAACTCGTTGCTCATTAAAAAAACTTGTTACAGTAAAATCTTTATCCAATGGTAAATTAAAATGACCTGTACTAACTACTAAATAATCTTCGTTTTCTTTTATATTAGTTTCGGTACAAGCAACCATATTTTTTACTCTCTGATCTTCACATACTGCATTAATTTCTCGTGCAGTTTTTTGCTCTTTATTTTGATTCATTGTATATAAAGCATCTAATGTTAGAGTTGTATCTTCCAAATGAAAATATAAAAGTCTTTGTAGTGGTACATAACCATCTTTCAAATATTTATTTACTGCTACTGTATAAGCATCAGCATACTCTGCATTATTTTGTACTTTTTCCATTGTAAGTTTTGCACCAAAGAAATCAAAAATCATTAATACACAAATTAAAATAACCATGGCAAAAGCTATGGATAAAATGGTACTACCACCAATAATTTTTAGAAAAACATTTTTCTTCTTTTTGTTTTTCATTACTTATATTTATAGAAAAGAGAAGAATAATAATCTTTCCCTTTTTCTATAACCTCTATTAGAATTTCCTTTGGAATTAAATCTAACAAAAAATCCATAAATGATTCATTAGGATCATCAAATTCTTCAAGATACATTTTCTTGAATTTATCTCTCAACTCTATAACTGTTAATGTTTTCATACTTTAAGTTCTTCTCCCATCAAATCAACTTCAATAGGTGTTGCAAGTATCTTAACTCTAATTCTATTTTTAGAATTAATAGTGAGCAAGAACTCTCCCATTTCTGCTTGCATCAAAAATTCTTTTTGTGTATCAGTTAATGGGTTTTGATAAAACAATTTCAAGTATGTAGTTAAGTCATCTTCTTTTAACATACCTACTAACTGATATTGACAATTATTAAATATTGCAGTAGCACTTCTAACACTATCATCATCTCCTATAAAGTCGTGAATTGATTGTGTAGCAGGAATAAATGCTCCATGATATTTTCTAATTCTACGAGCAATTTGTTCAAATGTTAATAAAACTTCACTATCAGTATTTTTTAAATATAAGTGAAATTCATCAACAACTACTGCTATATTTTTAATTTGCTTTTTATCTTTTGCTTTATCATTTACTATCTTATTTCTTACAATAATGTTATTTAAGTAAGTTAATAGATTTACTAATTGAGTTGTAATAATTCTTTTGTTTTTACTATACAATAAATCTTTTACATTAA
>CAZMXJ010000113.1:0-3969 GCA_964570235.1 uncultured Clostridium sp.
TGATGATGAAAAATATATGTCATTTATAAAGAAAAAAATAAATAAAGATAATTTAATGTTATTTATTTTAGATTGCATCAGTGTATCAACTGGTTCATATGGAATTGGGTATAATTTTAATATTCAAAACTTAGATAAATTCTATGGTTGGGAAAAAGCAAAAAAAGATATTAAACAATGTCCAAAAAGTGATTTGAAAGATTTTTTAGTAAAGGCTATTGAAACTCCAAATCCATATAATAGTATTGATGAAAAAGATACTTATCATGTGGAAGAATGGATAGACTTAAATAGTTTAATAATAAAATATTTAAATAGATAGTTTAAAAAAAGAAAAAAATATAGTATAATCATTTTAGTTGGATGATTTATATATCATCCTCGTGTGAGAAAAAGTTGTGTAATCACTCAACTATCGCTCCATAAGAGAATTACTCACATTTTTGTGTGAGTTTTATTTTTTATATGATTATTTGAATTTATTAAAATCTACAATTTTATTTTAAATAAGCAATTAATAGTGTATAATTTAATTAGTATAAAATAATAAAATAATATGTAGGTGTTTTATGATAAAAGTAAAAAAATTAGGTAAATTATGTTTAAAATCACTAATACTTTTTCTTTGCATTTTTCTATTAAATAATTTATTAAATACTTTAGATTTATTTGAACAAAATAAAAATAATGAAATTAGCGATACAAATGTTGAAGATGTAGAAAAGCAAGATAGTAATATAGAAAAAAACAAAATTGTTGAATCAACAATTGATAATAATAATAGTGGTGGTAATAATATAAGCAATGATTTTAAATATATGAATGTACACTATATTGACGTAGGTAATGGGGATTCTATTTTTATAGAACTACCAAATAATACTAATATGCTTATAGATGCAGGCGAATCTTCAAAAGGCGATAATGTTGTAGATTATATAAAAAGTTTAGGTTATTCTAATATAAACTATATAATAGGAACTCATCCACATACTGATCATATCGGAGGGCTTTCTAAAATAATAAACAGTTTTACTATAGAAAAAATTTATATGCCGAAAGTAATTTCAACTAGTAAAACATACGAAAACCTACTAAATACGATTATGAATAAAGGATTAAAAATACAAACTGCAAGAGCAGGAATGAATATAATAAATAGTCAGGGTTTATTGGTTACTATACTTGCACCTAATAATGACTCATACGCAGATTTAAATAATTATTCGGTGGTAGTTAAAATAGAATATCAAGATGTAAAATTTTTATTTATGGGTGATGCTGAAGAAAAAAGTGAAAATGAAATATTAGATGATGTAGAATCGGATGTAATTAAAGTTGGGCATCATGGAAGCAATACATCATCTTCAAAAAAGTTTGTAAGCAGAGTAAATGCTAAATATGCAATTATATCTGTGGGTAGTGATAATAATTATAACCATCCCAATATGGATATTGTAAACAGGTGGAAAGATGCTGATGCTAAAGTTTATAGAACAGATCTAGATGGAACAATAGTAGTTAGTACAAATGGAAGTACATTAAATGTTGAAAAAGAAAAATAAGAAGGTGAAATAATGAAAGTTATAATAGATAGATTTGAAGGAGATTATGCAATTGTTGAAATAGAAGTTGGTAAAGTTATTAGTGTACCAAGTATATTATTTAAGGATGCTAAAGAAGGGGATGTTTTTAATATTGAATTAGATAATGAAGAAAGAAATAAAAGAACTAAAAACATGCAAAAACTAGTCAATGATTTATTTGAAGATTAATTTTATTAATCAATAAATAGTATTTCCATCATTAATCTTATTTTTATGATTCTAAAAATTTTAAACAAGTAATCAAAACTTGTTTTTATTGAACCTCCATATATACAGTTTAACTCTCTATTTGATAAAATTCTCATGTAATTTTTCTCCTTTCAATATAATATTATTTATTAAAATGGAAATTCCCCTATAACTGTTATAAAATTCTAAAATATCATTCTAAAATTTTTTGCATATAATTTTATAAAGAAGTGATTATATGTTACCTAATATACCTCCTAAATTATTTTCTTTAAGTGCAGTTGCAATTGGATATATTTTAATTGATGATACTACTGCCAATGAACAAAATGCATTAGGAAACTGGCTTATGCTAATAGCACAAGTGTTATCGACTAATGCTTTTTATCGAGCTGTAATGCAAGAAAGAGGATTAGAACCTAGAGAATCTACAGAAACAGGTAGAAATAATTCTTATACTTTTAATAATCAAAATTCGAATTTCAACAGTTTTAATAATACGTCACAGGATGAGTGCGATGATACTATAGTTATGTTAGAGAAAATGATTAGAGCCTTACAAAAGGAAATTGAAAAGATTAAAAAAAATATGTAATTTTGTAGATAAACAAAAAAATTTAAGTTTTTATTTAAAAATTTTTTTAAGATATTAGTTTATGCTTTCTAATATTCTAATAAAGTGATTAGCTTCTCTAACAACATGATCCGCAAGAAGTGGAATTATAATACTTTTTATTTTACAATTTAGTATACCTTCTTCTCCGGCAATCTTAAAATTTCTAAAATTAATTGTTTCATTTAAACTAGCGTTAGTTAAATATGCGGGGTTACTCTTAAAATTTGTAATATTTTTTTTATATTCTTCCCTGTATCTATCTGCTGTTAAAACTAACTCTTCTTCGCTTGGATCTAGTAATCCTCTAATAAATTCAGCATGTTCTTTCATTATATTATTCCAAAACAATTCTTGTTCGTATAGTTCTTTTTTTGTAAATACACTTCTATTTTCTATTTTTTCTAACAAACTATAGTACATTTTAGCCTCGTTCATAATATGTGAAATTAGCAGTGGATAGTTAGTTGTATACATTTCGCATGATAAGACACTATTTAAAACATCGCTTTTAAAGCTAATTAAGTTATTAATAAGTGGAAGTGTTTGTAAATTGATTGAATTAATACTATTTACTAGTTCATTAGTTACATTTATAGTTCCAGTCCTTAATTGAAATTCTCTTTTAGTTATATTACTATCAATAGTATCTCCTGTTAGATTACTCGTTATTGCCTCAGCATTAAGAGTATTCTTAGTAACTATTTGTTCAGCGGTTATTATACTATTAGAAATATTACCATCAGCTAAATCTATTACTTGATTTAAGATATTAGAAAATACTTTTTGAAAATCTTTGGCTACTTTTTTTTAAATCACCATCCTTTTCTGTAAATGAAGTTTCTAAAAATAAACTATGTTCCTTCATTATACGATCAAAAAATAAATGTAATTCTAAAGATAATCTTATATATTCATTATTGTTCATCTTTCCTCCTCGTATAATATAGTTAAGATGTTTTTTAACTACATTTTCTTATATTAGATTTTTGTTAAGAGATATCTATAAACTCATTATTTTGTAGATTTCAAAATCTATATTATAATGTCTGTAGAGATAGAGTGGTTTTAGCATCCTCCTTGGACATTTGGTTCTTTAATAAGACTAAAGCCTCTTCTTTACAAATTGAATATTAATAAGTTGTATAGGGATTTGCTTGTTAGCTTTTGCCTTTTACTTGTGAGGTTATATACTGAGGGCACTTTTATATATCAAGAATTGGAGTTGTTTTTATAAATTATTTTTTGGGCATTGATATTGCCAGAACAAATCATGTTGCTTCACTTATTAACAACACTGGAGATATTGTTATTCGTGCAATTAAGTTTACTAATAGTAATGATGTTTTTTCTAAATTTTTAAAATTATTCAAGAAGAACTTGGAGTTTTAAGTAATATTTGCATTGCTATGGAAGCTACTTGTCATTATTGGCTTATTAGATAAGGTTTTTCCAGAATACAAAAAGCTTTTTTGCGATACCTTTGGTACTACTTCTAAACAATTATTACTTAATTGTCCAACTCCTGATGACATTATCAAGATTTCTACTACTAAACTA
>CAZMXJ010000114.1:0-3962 GCA_964570235.1 uncultured Clostridium sp.
CCTATGACCGCCCGGTTATGAGCCGGATGCTCTAACCAACTGAGCTAAGGGTCCACATGTCCTTAATATTATCACAAACTTTATACTTTTTCAAGTGTGTTAAATAAAAAAAAGCAATTTTATGCCTTTTTTCGTTATTCTTCTATTAATCTTAAATTATCCAACATTTTTCCTGTACCAGCCGCTACACATGTTAGTGGACTCTCTGCTACATATATTGGAACATTTAATTCTCTTTTTAGTAGTTCATCTAGGCCTTCTAACATTGCTCCACCACCCGTTATTACTATCCCATTGTTTATTATATCTGCTGATAACTCTGGTGGTGTATTTTCTAATACTTGTTTTATTGTCTTTATTATTTCATTTACACTATCATTTAATGCATCATCTATTTCTTCACTTGTTATCGTTATTATTTGAGGTAAGCCATTTACTATACTTCTACCTTTTACTTCCATTTTTTGTTTTTTCTTACTTTTACCTACTGAACCTATTTTAATTTTTATTTCTTCTGCAGTTCTTTCACCTATTAAAAGTTTATAGTTTTCTTTTATATATTTTATTATTTCATTATCAAATGTATTACCTGCTATTTTAATTGATGCAGATGTAACTATTGAACCAAGTGATAATACTGCAATATCAGTTGTTCCACCACCAATATCTATTATCATTGACCCGTTTGGTTTTGATATATCTAATCCTGCTCCTACTGCTGCTACTTTAGGTTCTTCTTCAATAAATACTTTTTTTGCACCTGTCCTTTCTGCTGCTTCCTTTATTGCATTTTTTTCCACACCTGTTACATTTGTTGGACAACATATAAGTATTCGTGGTTTCATAAATATATTTTTTGCTTTTACTTTTTTTATGAAATAATTAAGCATTGTTTCTGTGAGTTCAAAATCGGCGATAACCCCATCCTTCATCGGCTTTATAGCTTTTACTTTTCCTGGAGTTCTTCCAAGCATATCACGAGCTTCTACTCCAACTGCAAGAACTCTTTTTGTGTCTTCATCTATAGCTACTACAGATGGTTCATTTAATACTATACCTTCACCCTTTACATTTATTAATATATTTGCAGTTCCTAAGTCTATGCCTATATCTTTACTAAACATATTTTATCCCGCTAAATCGCTTATTTTTTTATCATATATAGACTCAGGATTAATCATTTTACCTCCATTTGATACTTCTAGGTGTAAGTGATTACCAATACTTTTTGATATATTACAAGTTCCTGATGAACCTATTATTTGTCCTACAACTATAGTATCATTTTTATTTACTTTTATATCACCTAAACATTGATATGATGCAATTATATTATTTGAATGCTGGATTTGTACAATTTTTCCTAAAATATCGTCTTCTTCTATATCGATTATTGTTCCATCATAAATTGAATATACATCAAATTTTTCTTCTCTTCCATAGTCAGTTCCTGAATTTTGTAAGTATGTGTTTTCATATAAAATCAATGAATTTTGCTGTGTATTTTTATCTGATTCTTTATCATAAAAATTTTGTAATATTTTTATATCATTATCTTTATATGGTCTTTTTATTAATTTTGTTTCACTTACTACAGGTTTTACATCTTCTGTTATTGTAGATGATGTTATATATGTTACTGGAACACTTTTTTTAAGAAAACTTTTACCTATTAAAAATAGACTTACTACTAATGAGATAGTTACTATACCATATATTGTTGGTATTACAAATGGTTTTAATTTTACTTTCTTTTGCATAATTTCACCTCATTATAGAGTTTTTACTTTTTTTATGAAATTATACATTTAAATTTTTTATTGTTGTTCCTTGATAATAGTGTTCAAGTATTTCTTTATATGTATATCCATTATTTGCCATTCCTTCTGCACCATATTGACTCATTCCTACACCATGTCCAAATCCTCTAGTTTTTACTACAACATTATTATTTTCTATGTATATATAAAAATAATTTGATCTTACTCCAAGATAGTATGCTACTTCTGTTCCTGTAAATATTTTATTATTTATTTCTATCTTTTTTATTCTTCCCGTACTTGTTTCTTCTAATACATTTACATAAATTTTACTACAGTCACTTAAATTTAATTTTTTACAAAAATTTTCTCTAGTAAATATGTTTTTTTCTTCATATACTGGTGATACCTCTTCATCCCATTCTGATGATACACTTTGTAAATAGGATATTTTTGTACCAAATATTTCTTCACTATTTTCTGTATTTCCAACACTTGTTGAAAAGAATAATGTATCAGCATACGTTCCATTATAATCTACATACTCACCCCTCGTTTCTTCTACAGCCTTTTTTATTTTATCCATATAAGTATCATAATTATTTCCCCAAGTTTGTTTTAATGTTTCATCATCTTTGTATACTTGATTCATGACTGTATCTACAACATCATATTTATTATTGCTATTTATTCTTCTTAATCCATATGTTCTTGCTGCTACAGCTTGTGCTTTTAATGCTTCAAGTTCAAATGATATTGGCATTTCTCCTGCTAAAACACCTCTAACATAATCTTCTATATCTATTTCTATTATTTTATTTTTATTGGTCTGTTTTACTTTTATAAGTGTTTCATTATTATTATTTACTTTTTCTTCAATGAAATGTTTTAAAACTGTTTCTTCTTCATAGTTAGTAAGTATGAAAAAAGAAGGTACTGCAATAAAAATAATTGTTAAAAACAGCATCTTCTTCATATTTATCCCTCTTTATCTATATTTTTGATACTAAATAGAAATCATACAAGAAATTTACAATTAAGTAAGATAATGCGAATGTTATTAAAAGATAAAAACATTTTATTTGATTTATATGTCCACTTTTAAAATATTTCTCTAAATTTAGTGATAATAATGTCCATATTACAAGTGGAACTATTAGAAAATACAAATAAAATTTAATTTGCATTTTCATACTCCGAAATCATATTTAATCTAAGTTCATGTCTTTCTTTTTCAAACTCATTACTAATAAATATTTGTATTAATTTAATTATTTCATCAACACTTTTATGTGCACTAAAACTAAGTACATTTGCATTATTATGGCATTTTGAGTATTTCGCATCTATTTCATTGTCTATTTTGGCGCATCTAATACCTTTTACTTTATTACATGCAATACTCATCCCTATACCTGTTTTACATATTACTATACCTAAATCTATTTCTTTTGATATGATACCTCGACATAATTTAAATGCATATTCTGGATAATCTACTCTATCACTTGTATTTGAACCATAGTTCACTATAGTATATCCAATACTTTCTAATTTATTCATTATTTCATATTTTAATTCGTATCCACCATGATCATTTGCTATTCCTATCTTCATATTTTTCTCCTTTTCAACTTTTTTAATTCTTCTTTTTCTTCTTTTGTTATTCTTTTTGATTCAATTATTTTTTGTATTGCTTTATTATATGTAAAATCATTTAATTTATTATTATTTATGTAATTTAGTGTTTCTTCTTTAAATTTCATATAGCAAATTGAAACTAGCCATGCAACACCCATTTCTACATAGTAATCACTTGTATTATATTCATTACATAATTCAAATATGATATTTAAATAAGGCTTCTCTATATAATAGTCTAAAAGTAATACAAAACACATTCTTCTAATCCATATATTATTCTTTTTTATACTTTTTAATATATATTTTAATACTTCACCTTTATTTTTTTTGACAAATTTTAGGTTTGAACAAAATAAATCACATAATGCCCAATTATTTATCATTTTAGAATAATTATTAATATATTTAATAGTTTCTTCATTAAATTCTTTAAAATTACCAATAACTAAACCATATATTAGTTTTTCTTCATATGTTTTAGGACTTGATACTTCTAAAAAACTTTTATAGTTACCTTTATATATTTCTTTAGAAATACTCTTTAATATGGGTGTTCTT
>CAZMXJ010000115.1:0-3962 GCA_964570235.1 uncultured Clostridium sp.
ATGCGGTTACGGCAGATAATGTGAATGCATTGCTGAAAGAAATAATCGAGACCGGACGGTTGTCTGAACTGTCGGTGATTCCGGAGGAATAGTATATGAAGGAAACGATGATTGTAATCGACGACATAATAGTTTCATCCGAGATCCTGGATGAATGCTTTGCCTGCGACTATGAGGTGTGCGGCGGGGCTTGCTGCATAATAGGAGACAGTGGAGCTCCGATGGAGGAGGACGAACCTGAGAAAATAGAGGCAAATTATGCGCATTTCAGCACTCTGATGTCTGAGGACGGAAAGAAAACCGTGGAGGACAAGGGCTTTTTTGAAATAGACTCGGACGGGGATATTGTCACGCCTCTGGTCCCCGGCAGGGAGGAATGTGCCTATGCCAATACGGATCCGGACGGAGGATGGTACTGCGCGATAGAAAGGGCCTGGTGCCGGGGTTGCGGAAGTTTCCCCAAGCCCGTATCCTGCCGGCTCTATCCCATAAGGGTAACGCAGCTGTCAAACGGGATGACGGCTTTGAACCTGCACCGTTGGAATATCTGCGCACCGGCTTTTGAAAAGGGGAAGAGGGAGGGTATTCCTGTGTTCCGTTTCCTGAAGACTCCCCTTACCGACACTTACGGTACCGAATTCTATGAGGCTCTGGAGTCGGCATACGCCCGGTTCAGAATGCCAGATAAAAATCAGCAGTAAGTCTTTTGTATTCTTCCGTGTAGCTTCCGTCCGCGTGCCGTATGACAAGGGTCTCTTCCGCGCAGGGGGATTCTGCATGTTTTGAAAATTCTGCCAGGACCCTCCTGGGACGTTTGCCTTCGACGGTCAGTACCGAAGTCTTACGGACCGGATGCAATCCCGATTCCGCAGCGGTCCTGATGATTTTACCCGAATACTCGTCCGGAATGATTATGCTCAGGCTGCCGTTCCCGTCCAGGAGGCGGGATGCGTGTTGCATGAGTTCCCCATGGCTCAGGGAGCAGGTGTGTCTTGCCGATGTTGCCCTCGGGTCTGGGTTGATGAGGGTTGTATCGTAGAACGGGGGATTGGAAACGATCATGTCGAACCGCATTTCCGTAGCCGGAGCGAATTCCTGCAGGCTTGCCCTGCAAATGCTTAGCCTGTCTTTCCATTCCGAGATTCCGAAGTTCTCTTCTGCCTGGGCAGCAGCCTGGCCGTCAGGTTCTATTGCCGTTATCATGGCCTCGCCGAACCGTTGGGCAAGCATCAGGGCTATCAGCCCGCTTCCGGTACCTATGTCCAGGATATTCCCAGGGGCCTCTTGATGTGCCCAGGCACCGAGGAGGACTCCGTCGGTGCCTATTTTCATTGCACATCTGTCATGGGCAAGCATGAACCGCTTGAATCTGAAATAGGTATCCCTCATCTTCCGATACCTCCTTCCTGGCCGGTGCTGATTCCGGAGGTGGCACTTACCCTGGATGTTTCTTCCACATTCCCTACGTTGCGTCTCCGTATGGCTTTGTTCTGGCCGAAGCGGTAACTGAACGACAGGGTTACCTTCTGGATGTTGTTCTTCTGCGATATGGAATAGGTCCTGATGCCGTCAGTGTATGAATATATGTCGGTGTTCATGGAACGGAGCAGATCCTGGACATTCAGGGCCAATGTGCCCTGGCCTTTCCAGAGGTTCTTCTTGATGCCTGCGTTAAGCATGTACATCGGTTTTATTTTCATGTATCCGACTTCCATGTTCCCGCTTCCGAACCCTCCGAACTCGATTTTCCAGTCTTTGGGTAGCAGGAAGTTGAGGTTTGCATAGATGCTCTGCATGAAAGACCCTGAACTGTATTCTCCGGAGGTGTTCGTATTGCTGTTGTATGCTGCAAAATAGTTGGCACTGAGGGTCAGCCATTTGAAAACGGGAAGTTCGGATACAGACAGTGACCCTCCCGCTATTTCCTGGGTCCCGAAGTTTTCCCAGACCAGGCTCTGTACTCCGGTGACAGGATCTACACCCGGAGTCTGCATTATGAGACTTGAACTGTGCATGTACATGAGACTGAGGTTCAGGTGCTGGCCGTATCCTAAGGTCAGGGATACCTGGTCGGACAGCTGCGGACCGAGGTCCGGATTCCCTTCCAGATATGAGTTGCTGCCTATGTATGTACGGAACGGATTCAGCTGGTTGTATCCGGGCCTGCTGATTCTACGGGTGTAGGATGCTGCAATCCTCCATTTCTGGGTAGGCATGTAGCTGGCGAACACGGTAGGGAACAGGTTGAAGTAGCTTTTTGTTGTCTTGCTGTCGTGGCTTTTCCAGTCTCCGGCAGCGAATGTGTATTCTCCCCTGAGCCCTATTTTTACCGCCCATTTCTGTCCGAAACTTTTGGCTGCCGAGATATATGCCGCAGCAATCTGCTCGTCATATGTGAACATGTTGGAGAGGGAATCGTTCCTGCTCCATGCTCCACCCAGAAAGTCTTCCCGGATGGAGTTGTTGTCGGTTATGGTCCTGGACCATTTAAGACCGGCTTCAAGCAGACCCGTCTGCCAGAATACCTGCTGGTAATCGGCTTTTGCTGACCATATCTGGAGTTTCTGTCCGGCATCCTGTCTGAACATGCTGGAGTCGCCAGCCGGCAGGGTCATGCCCGGTATATCTTCGAAAATGTCTTTCTGGTAGCTTCCGTTGTATATGTCGAAATAGGAATAGTCGGCATTGAGGGTGAGTTCCTGCATCTTCGTTTTGTCGAAGGTGTGGGTGTAGTTCAGGTTCGCCGATGCATTCTTGAAATCGCTCGGGTTGCTGATTGTGCTGGCCTGTCTCGACAGCAGGTCGGAAAGATGTCGGTGTTCGGTGAAACTGTCCCCGTATGATTCCTGTGTGCTGTTGCGGAATGTGCCATTCACTATTACTCCGAAAATATTCCTGTCGTTTATATACCAGTCGTTTCCGACTCTGAACATATGGTTTGTGCTCTTGAATAGGATGTCGGACTTTGTAAGCATAGAGTAACTGTAGTCCTCTCCGTAAAGGGATTCCGATTCGATGCCTACGGACATATCGTCATATCCTCCGCTGTAGGTAAGGAAGGTGTTGGTTTTCTTTCCGCGGTAGTTGAGGTTCAGGGATCCGTTTGCCGACTGGTTGTACCGGTCGAAATACATGCCTCCGTAACTGAGGTTTGCCGAGCCGTTGAACCCTTCCATGAAGTTCTTTTTAGTGACGATGTTTATTATACCTCCTCCTCCTGCCGCATCGTATTTTGCGGACGGATGGGCCATTATCTCTATCCGGTCTATGCTGGTCCCGTCAGTGGACTGCAGCAGGACTTCCAGTTCCTTGCCGGACAGATTGGACGGCCTGCCGTCAATCCATACGGCCACGGATGTTCCGTTCAGCTTCACATTCCCGTCGAAGTCAATGGTGACACCAGGGGCTTTACGCAGGATGTCGCTTCCGTTGCTGCCTTCGGTGGATACGGCTTCGGCGACGTTCATTACCAGCTTGTCCAGTTTCTGCTCTATGACAGGTCTTCTGGCAGTGATGACTGCGCTTTCCAGCATTTCCGTATCCGGTTCGAGATATATTTCCCCGATGTCGTTCAGACCTTCGGATATACTGATCTTAGCGGTAATGCTTCTGTATCCTATAAAGGATGCCAGGAGTCCGTACTCGCCTTCATTTATTCCGGAGATGGTGAATGCTCCGGTGGAGTCAGTCGTAGTGCCGTTTACTATTGTGCTGTCCGGCATAATTATAGCGACCGTTGCGAATTCTACGGGTTTCGATGTGGATGCGTCGAGAACTGTTCCTTTTACGGTTGCTTTGTCCTGTATTCCGGTATTTGCCTGTACGGGCAGGAATGCGGCGAATAAGGTCATAAACAGAAAGGATACGATTGTCTGTTTCATGTTCTTCGGTTTCTTTTATTTTAGATTGTCAGTGTATTTTCTGTGAAGTACGGTGACTTCTTCTATTGTGATTCCCAGAAT
>CAZMXJ010000116.1:0-3954 GCA_964570235.1 uncultured Clostridium sp.
TTTTAATATATTTATAATAAACTTATAATAATTTATCATTATACTTATTTAAGTGGTATAAAAAAATTAAATTGTAATTATTTTCAGAGGATAGGTGGTATGCAATGTCGTATATTGATTTTAAAAATGTAAGTAAAATTTATAAAATGGGTGAGGTGGAAATAAATGCTTTAAATAAAACATCTTTTTCTGTTGAAAAGGGTGAATTAATTGTAATACTTGGACCATCTGGAGCTGGTAAAACAACTTGTCTAAATATTTTAGGAGGAATGGATACAGCAACTAAAGGTGAAGTTATCGTAGATAATGTTGATATTAGTAAATTAAACAATAAAGGACTTATAGATTATAGAAGACATGATATTGGCTTTGTATTTCAATTTTATAATTTAGTTCAAAATTTGACTGCTTTAGAAAATGTAGAATTATCAGTACAGTTATGTAAGGATCATCTAGATCCAAATAAAGTGTTAGATAAAGTAGGTTTAAAAGATAGGAAAAATAATTTCCCATCACAATTATCAGGTGGTGAACAGCAAAGAGTGGCAATAGCAAGAGCTATTGCAAAAAATCCTAAACTACTTTTATGTGATGAGCCAACAGGAGCATTAGATTATAAAACAGGTAAGCAAATTTTAAAGTTGCTTGAAGAAACATGTAGAAAAGAAAATATGACAATAATTATTGTGACACATAATAGTGCTATTGCTGAGATGGCAGATAAAGTTATTAAATTTAAAAATGGTAAAGTAGAAGAAGTAATTATAAATAAAAAACCTAAAAATATAGAAGAGATAGAGTGGTAATTATGAAGAATAGAATAATTACAAATTGTTTTAGAACTATTAAAAAATCATTTTCAAGATTTGTACCTTTATTTGTAATGAGTTTTTTGGGTGTATTGGTTTTTGCTGGTCTTCAATCAACAAAACCAGATATGATGATGACATTAGATAATTTTTTAGATAATCATAATGTATATGATATACAGATAATATCAACTGGTGGTTTAAAAGATGATGATGTTAATGCTTTAAAACAGATTGATGGTATTAAAGATGTAGAATATTCGTATTCTCTTGATAAAATTGTACAAATAGATGAGAATGATTTAGTAATAAATATTTCTTCATTTCCTAAAACTATAAACTTATTGGAATTAATTGATGGAGAATTTCCCAAGGAAAATAATGAAATAGTTGTAGAAAATAATTTTATAAAAAAGACATCCTATGAAATAGGAGATACAATTACCATTGAAGATGAAAAATTAAAAGAAAAATCTTATGTTATTGTTGGAACAGTTGAAAGTGGTTTATATTTTAATAATGACAAATTAGAACAAGATAGAGGTACAACTACCATAGGTTCAGGTGTAATAAGTTATTATACTTATGTACTAGAAGATGTATTTGATCAAGAATATTATAATTCGATCTATATCACAGTAGATGATGCATTAGATAAAATGACTGCTGAAGGTGATTATGATGATCTTATTGAAAAAGTTAAAAACAATATTGATGACATAAAACTAGTTCAAGAAAGAGCAAGATATGATAGTATATATACTGAAATTGAAAATGAAATTAATAATAGTGAAGATAAATTGAATGAAGAATTAGAAAAAGCAAAAAAGGAACTAGATGATGCTAAGAAAAATTTAAATACTTCAAAAAGTAAATTGGATTCTACCAAAAATAGTTTGACAATATATAAAAATGAATTAGATAATGCAAATAAAGAGTTGGATGCAGCAAAAGAGGAATATAATAATGCTTTAAATAGTTGTGGTATACAAGAAAATGAAATAGACTCTAATATTGAAACATTAAATGAAAGTATTTTGCAAATTAATACTCTTATTGAGAGTGTTATAGAAGGTTCTGAGCAATACATTATATATAAAAATAAATTAAGTGAATTAGAAAGTAATCTTAATAATTTATTACTTTTAAAGGAAACTAAAGAATTGATTGAAAAAAATGAATCAATATATAATGAGAATGTAAATAATTATAACTACATGTACAATTCTTATGAGAATGGATTATTAAAATATAATAAAGGTCTAAAAGAATATAATTTATCAGTTGACAAGTATAATAAGCAAAAAGAAGATGCCATAGAAGAATTAAATGAAGCAAGAAATGAATTAAAAAATATTAAAACTCCAACATGGTATATATATGATAGAACTAATCATCAGACTTATCTAGATTATGTTGATGATACGAAAAGTGTAAATAATTTATCCAAAATATTTCCAATTGTATTCTTTTCAGTCGCAATTTTAGTTAGTTTAATTTCTATGAATAGGATGGTTGAAGAAGACAGGATCGAAATTGGAACATTAAAATCGTTAGGATTTTCTAATAAAGAAATTCTGCTAAAATATTTAATGTTTTCTATAATAGCAACACTACTTGGTGGATTGTTAGGTGGAATATTAGGTATCTTAGTTATACCAGCACTTATTTTTAGTATTTATGGAATGTTATTTAATGTGCCAAATTTCTATGTAGGATTGAATTTAAGTAAAATTATTATTAGCTTACTCATATCTATCGTATGTATATGTGGTACAACAGTATTTACTGTATTAAAAGTAGTAAAAGAGAGACCATCTGATTTGATGAGGCCAAAAGCACCTAAGTCTGGTAAAAGAATTATTTTAGAAAAATGGAATTTCTTTTGGAAGAAAATAAGTTTTTCTAATAAAGTAACACTTAGAAATTTATTTAGATACAAAAAAAGAGGAATTGTTACAATAGTGGGTATTGCTGGATGTAGTGCATTGATGCTTTGCGGATTTGGTATTAGAGATGCAATTATTGATATAGCAAATATGCAATATAAAGAAACATTTACATATGACGCTATGGTATATGTAAATGATATTGAAGATAAAGTATCGGACATATTTAGTAGTAAGTATATTGATGATATAATTGAAGTTCAAAATATTAAAGTTAAAAAAGATACTATATCAGCAAATATGTTTATAGTTGATACGAATGAATCATCTAAGATTGTTAATTTGGTAGATAAAAAAGGTGACAAGTTAGAAATTGAACCTGGTAAAGTAATAATTACAGATAAGTTTGCCGATTTAACTAATTTAAAAGTAGGAGATACTATTGATGTAGTTGATGACAATAATGAGGTATATAGTTATGAAATTAGTGGAATTGCTAAAAATTATCTAATGCATTATATTTATATAGATAAAGAAACATTTAAAGATACGAATGAATATAATTCTAATGTAATTTATTTAAATTTAAATAATACTACTCAAACTGTGGAAGAAGAGTTATTACAAGAATTAATGGATAAAGATGAAATATTAAATGTTTCATTTATACAAGAATTACTTGATAGTGCTAATAATATGTTGATATCTTTAAATAAAGTAGTAGCTATTATAATTGCTTTATCAGCTGTGCTTTCTTTTGTGGTGCTATATAATCTTTCTAATATAAACATTAATGAAAGAAAAAGAGAGATATCTACTTTAAAAGTGTTAGGCTTTCATGATAAAGAAGTTGATAATTATATAACAAAAGAAAATATAATATTTACTATTTTTGGAATAATATTAGGGTTATTTTTTGGATATTTCTTAACTAAAATAGTAATAATGACAGTAGAGATTGAAAAAGCTAGATTTATATATAATATAAGTTTAAACAGTTATATTTATACGATAATTATAACAATTATGTTTACATTAATTGTGAATTTAGTAACTCATTTTAATTTAAAGAAAATAGATATGATTGCTAGTTTAAAAAGTGTAGATTAAAAAAATAGTCTAAAATTAGTTATAATGCAATTTTTATGACTATTTTTCTGTGTCCATGATATAAATTATAAGAAAGCGATAAATAGTAAGTTGTAGGTGAATTATGAAAAAAGGGAAAAGAGTTATATTTTTAATTATTATATTTA
>CAZMXJ010000117.1:0-3928 GCA_964570235.1 uncultured Clostridium sp.
TAAACATAATTACAAAATTCATAATCCCATTCTTTTGGTTTCTTTTCTTGAATTTTGTTAAATGTTTCTTCACTTAATAAATTAACTTTATAGAACAACTTCCATATGTTTTTAGTTCCTAACCATGGAGACTTTCTACCTTTCCAAGATTTATCACTGGCAATATTCTTTCCTGTAGGATTCATAAAAACAAAACATATATCAGGATTTTCTTCACATCCACCATTATATATAGAATCTAATTCCTTAGCACCATATTTAACTTGTAATTTATCATAATCTTTTCTTAAATCTTCTATCTTCAAAATATTCACCTTCTTATATAAAAGTTTTCCATAAGTCGTTATTTCCCAGTTAATTCCGACTTTTGGAAAAATTTCTTGAGTATTTTTTTATTATCTTCCATATTTATCACATCCCTTTTTATATTGAATTATTCTTTTTATCGACAACACAATAATATATATATTTAAAATTTCAAAGAATAGAAAAACTAAATATGCTAATAAAGTATTAAAAAAGAGTAAATTAAAAAACATAAAAGGAGCAACTGCAAAATTAGTAAAAATAAAATATGCTATTTGAACAATTAATGTAACTATATTCAATGATTGTTTACCTTGTCTATTAATAATATTTAAAACTAATACTACAATTTGAGTTACAATTGCTATGATTATATAAGGCAATATCATATAACCCAATGTACCTATCAAATTACTAAATTTATCATTAGAGTCAATTAGATTATCTAAATTAAAAGAGGCTAATAGGAAATTAAATATTAGTATTATAATAGTCAAACAATTTGATATTACATTTCTCTTTTCTAATTTATTATTAATCATTATAACAACCTTCTTTATCTTTTACTTTCTTCTAATAATTTTTCAAAATAATCTTTATCAATGAAAGAACCATTTTTCATTCTTTCTTTGTCTAATACATATCCTTGAATAGTAAAAGTTTTTAATACATTTGTTGCCCACCTTCTAAATTGAGTAGCTCTTAATGAATTTACTCTGTATCCAACAGAAATTATAGCATCTAAATTATAAAATTCAACATTTCTTTTAACATTTCTAGTTCCCTCTTTTTGAACTAATAAGAATTCCTTATTAGTTGAATCCAAATTTAATTCGTTATCTTTATAAATATTTTTTATATGAATCGATATATTTTCTTGTATTGTTTTATAAATACCTGCAATCTGATTTTGAGTAAGTCAAATATCATCTTCAATAAATTTAACATTAACTTTGGTAATACCATCTTTATCTTCATAAATCATAATTTCATTATCGATAATATTGCTCATTTCATCTACTTATATTTTATCATATTACAAACCATTTTTATATATAATATAAGATATTTTCATTAATTATCATATTTTAGCAATATCAAATTTTCCCTTATTTTATAAGGTATCCCGTTGCCATTATCAGCCCTAAAATGTATAACAAAAAAACACTATTTCAGTGCTTATCATCATTTTTTTATCAAAAATATAACATTTTTATATGCAACGTTGTAAGATGCATTTTAAGGAAACTCTTATTTTATAAGGCTTAATTCATTGTACTAGCAGAAATCTTAATCAAGCAGTTAATCGAAGTATTAGTAAAACTTTTTTTCTTCATTACTCATTTTTATTACTCCTATCCGTTTTGATTTTCACTATACATTTCTTTTCTATAGTAAAGAGTTCTTAATTTATCTAATTCTAATATATCATAATTAAAATCAAATCCATATGAATTTAATGTAAATGGTAAAATAAAATGTAGGAAATCGGTAAAATTTAATGTCGGTTTTCCTACATTTTTTAGATGATATAATTTCCATAGAGGCGATTATACAAATGAATAATGATAATATATTTAGTTATCTAAGTCTAAATGTTATACTTCAAATTCTTTTTTCCATTCTAGAAATTTTCCATATTCTTCTTTTGTTTCAACTTCATAATGATAATAATGTTTTGTAAATTCTCCACATGAACTCCCAATACATCTTCCTGGTGGAGAATATTTTTTCACTAATAAATTATTTATATTTTCTCTTAATTTATATATCCATAATTCTTCATTATCACTTCTTTTAAACTCGCCTGTAGGATTAAATTTTATAAACTTGATTGGTATACAGTATCTTTTCAATAAATCTATTAAAGAATCTAATTCTTTTTCTCTATCATTTGTATTTTTTATTAAGGTATAATGTATTTCTACAGGTATAATATTACTATGAAATAATTTATAGTTTTTCATAATTGTATTATTGTTTTGTATAGTATTTTTATAATTAAATAATAAGCTTAATGCATCATTTACACTTACATTTGTACTTGGAATTAATTCTTTTCTGTCTTCATCAATTGGTGTATGAAGAGAAAAATGTACTTTTAATGGAATATTATATTCATTTACAGTTTTAGTGAGTAATACCATATTACGATTAGGCATCATAGTTGAAAGTGCATAGCTTATATATTCATACCCTAACTTTTTAAAAATCTCTTCGTTCTTAAATACATTAATTATTAAATCTATATTTAAAAGGGGTTCACCAACTCCCATAAATGAAATTAATAGTTTTTTCTTTTCTCTTTTATAATGCTTTAAAGTATCAATTAAGCAATATAAAAAGTCATCAATATCTACTTTTTCCATTTTTTTATTTAGACATTTACTTGTTAAATGGCACATTTTACATCCTAAATTGCAATAGTGATGCGTTGGTACACATACAACGTCTCTATCTTCTTTATTATAAAGCATACTTATTTCTATAATTTTTTTGTCTCCTACATTATAAACTGATTTTATTGTGCCATCTTTTTTGTCTTTAAAATTTCCTATATTTTTTATCATACTTATCACCAATAAAATTGTAACATTAAATAAATAGTATTAAAATTATCTATTTTTTAATATAGTATTAACTTTTATTCAATGGTTTTATCGATATACATATTTATGAACTTTTTGGGTGTAATTGTTAAGTATTTATTATTATAAATGATATTAATTTTAACAGTTGGAAGTTTCTCTTTTAGATTAATTACTTTAAGATTATCTTCTTTATCTAAGAGTCTTCTTATTACATATCCTATGCCTATATTATTTTTAACTGCTGATATTATCATTTCACTTGTATGCAAATTTAAAGAATTAACATGATCTATATTATTATTTATAAATAATTCATCTAAATCATTTCTATTGGAAGTTCCCTTTATTGGCAATATTAATTGATAATTTAATAAATCTTCTATTTTATTTATTTCACTAATATCAAAATCTTTATTTGCAGTAAAACAATACTCTACTTCATCTAATTCCTTAATTATATAGTCAGAGTTAAGTTCTATATTTATTGGGGAAGTATCTATTACAAAATCAATAGTATGTGATTCAAGTAATTCTATTAATTTTGTTGTTGAACCTGTTATTACAGTTATTTCAATATTTGGATATTCACTGTGAAATTTTAATAAATTATCAAATAAGAAAAATGAACCTATATTAGATGGAATTCCAATAGTTAAATTGCCTATTTCTAAATTATCTTCTTCTTTTAAAGTTCTTTCAGCAACAATTAAATTATTAAATGATTGTTCTACAAAAAATAATAGTTTCTTACCATAATTTGTAAGTTTCATACCATCTTTATCTCTAAAAAAGAGTTGTCTATTTAGTTCAGTTTCTAATTTTTTTATAGACTTACTGATAGCAGGAGCTGAAAGGTATGACTCTTTTGCAGCTTTATTAATACTTCCATATTTACACACTAAATAGAAGTCTTTATATAAATTTAAATTAACATTGTTAAACATCTTGTACCTCTTTAATTTTCTTTCATTTCATTTTATCTATTATACATGAAAAAAGGTATATTGCTATACCTTAATTTCTCGTAAATT
>CAZMXJ010000118.1:0-3890 GCA_964570235.1 uncultured Clostridium sp.
GGAAGAGAAAAATGAAGTGAAAAAAAGCAAAAAAACATTAGTAATTGCCATTATTGCTATAATTGCTATATCTGTAGTAGCATTTCTATTTGTTAGAGGAGTATTTAATAGAAAAGAGGATTCAAAAGATACAGGAACAAAAGAAGAAATAAAAAAGGAAGAAGAAAATCAAACACCACCTGAAAAAGTACCTGCAACAAACACTGAAGAATTGAAACAAACAGTGGCAAAAGCTGAAGTAAAAAAAGTTACAAAAGATAAAATAATCTTTAATACAGAAGCTAAAGTAGAAGTAGGAGAAAGGGTAGCAGTATGGGTTTACTCAGAGCCAAAATTTTTAGGATACTTTGAAGTAAAAGAAGTTAATGGAGAAAAGACAATAGAAGGACTAGAAGAGAAACTAGCGGAGTTAGAAATTGAAGCTGGAGAACACAATATTGCTATAACAACTGAAGAAGGAGAAACAGTAGGTTATGTTGATGTAGTAATTGAAGATGATGGTAACTTAAAAGAAGAAGTAAAACCTATTGTAAAAGAAGTAACAGAAACTGAAGTTATTAAATTCAAGACTGAAACAAGAACAAATAAAAACTTAGTTAAAGGAACACAAAAAACTGTACAAGAAGGTATTAATGGAGAAAAAACAATTACTTATGAAGTAACATATGATGCTGAAGGAAAGGAGATATCACGTAAAAAAATAAGTGAAAAAACTACTAAAGCAGCAGTTAATAAAATTGTTGAAACAGGGGGAGCTGATTATAAGTTATCTACTGCTAAAATAACAGAATCTACAACAGGATTCATTTGTTTAGCTACAGAAAAAACTGAAAATGGTTGCTATGGACCTGATTTCCCATTATTTTCTGCAATTGCAATTAATGGTGTGTACTATGCAAAATGCTTAAATGATAGTCCAACTTGTACATCTATAGGTCTAAAAACACCTACAAAATTAACTAAAACAGGTGAAGACTTAACAGCTACAATAAATGGAAAAAAATATTACTTTGATAGAAGAGCGGGAGAGGGAGGCTCTAAACCACTAACTATAGAAAAATGTAATGAATATAAACTTGTTTGTGCAAGTTAAAGAAACAAAAAAGTTTTTCAGAGTGTAAAAAACTTTGTGTAAAAACGCCATCTATGGTAATAAGATTTTTTAGAGATTGAAGAATTCAGTCTCTTTTTTGTTATATAGGAAAGTTCATACAAAACATCTGGAGTAAATTATCAATAGAAAATTAAGAAAAACTATTTACAAACATATGTTCTTATTATATAATTTAGACAGGTGGTAATATGGCAATAACTAAAACTAATTTTGTAAATTATTCTAGATGCAAACGCTTTGTAGCGCTAGATGAAGTAAAAAAAGAAAGGCTAAATTCAGATATTAGTTATGAGGAATATATAAATGAGGAACTTGAGGAAAAACTAAAGGAATTAGTAGGGGAAATGTATTCTACCGATGAAGAAGGTAACGAAGTAGATTTAATTAATGTAGAAGATCCACAGTTAAAAGTAATGATGCCTTATTATAAAGAAATAGAGATGCTTGCTGGGAAAAAGATTAAAAATTTATTTGGAGGCAATACTATATATTCTTTAGATACTAAAACTCAAGAATCATTTGATTTTGATGAGGATGGAGTAAAGTATTTATGTTATGTTGATATTTATAATGAAACGAATGATGAAATAAATATAATAGAAGTAAAAGCAACTACTAGTAATAAGTATTTGAGTTTAGAAGCTGGATATAGAAGTACTAGTAAAGAAAAACATGATAAGTTTCCTATTTTCTATAAAGATAATAAGGGAATATTTCATTTAAAGGAAGAATTAAATAATTGGAATATGTTAGATGAAATGCCAGAAGAAGAATATATTAAAAAGAGAAATAAATTGTTAGATAGGTATGATTCTTGTGGTAAGTATGTTTATGATTTAGCAATACAAAGAATGATTATAGAAGGAGACTTAAAAACACATAATTTTACTAATAAAAAAATAAATTACTACTTAGCAGTATTAAATCATGAATATGTATTTGATGGGAAGTATGAAAATGGTAAAGCAGTTTATACAGATGATATAATAAACATTTTTGATTTTACTAATATAACTAAAGAATTCCAAGAAAGAGTGAATTTTGATAAAAAAGAAATATTATCGTATTTAAATGATATGGATGCTAATTCTTGTAAAATTGGTGAATTTTGTGAACATAAAAAGCCTAGTAAATGTAAGTATTGTAAAATATGCATGAAACATATTCCAAAGTATAATTCATCATTAAGTTATATGAATAATGGTTTTGGTTTTAAAGATAAAAATGGTGTTGTTCATAAAGGATTAGACCTTATAAATGAAGGATATATAAACATGATGGATATACCTGAATCATGGATAAAAAATGAGAATCACTTTATACAAAGAAATTGTTTAGTTAGTAATGAGCCTTATATAAATAAAGAAAAGATAAAGCTTGCACTTAATAATATTAAGTATCCAATATATCATTTGGATTTTGAAACTTTTCCATGTCCGCTTCCTAGATTTAGAGGTGAAAAATGTTATACACAATCTCCATTTCAGTTTTCTCTTCATATAGAAAGAACTCCAGGAGTTTGTGATAAAGAAAAAGATCATTTTGAATTTTTGTCAAGTGATCCATCTAAAGATGAGAGAAGAGAACTAGCAGAAAAGTTATGTGAATATATAGAACCTGATGGTACTTTATTTGCTCAAAATGTTCCATTTGAAATGGGTAGAATAAAAGAACTTGCTGAAATTTTTCCTGAGTTTAGAGATAAATTACTTGCAATTAGAGAAACTGGTTCAGATTTACTTTATATTGTAAGAGGGAATCCATCATTCTATGAGTCTATGAATTATGATAAGAAAGAGGCTAAAAAAGTTAATTATTATCATAAAGACTTATCTGGTTCATATTCTATAAAAAAGACTTTACCTGTATTTAGTAATTTAAAGTATGATGATTTAGACGTTAAAAATGGTACACAAGCGCTTGTAACTTATGCAATGTTTGATAAGATGACTAAAGAAGAAACTATTTTTAAATATAATTCCTTATTAGAGTATTGTAAACAAGATACATGGGCAATGGTTGTTATATTAGATCGTATTAGACACATGGTAGAATAAATTGTAAACTTTTGTCTAAGTTATTGAATGTAAATTAAAATTATAATATGCTTATAATAGAGGTGAGTTATATGATATATCCTTCAATAGATAAACTACTTAATATAGTAGATTCTAAGTATGCTTTAGTACACGTTGTATCTAGAAGAGCAAGACAAATGCATGAAGATCATTTTTATCAAATGAGAGAAAGAGATTACAAATGTAAAAAGAATATTGGAAGGGCATTAGAAGAAGTTGCCGAAGGCTTAATACATATTAAATAGTATTAAGTTTTTTAAATGATGGAGGAATTATGAAAATAAATAAGTTTAAGAAAGTTGGTACAAATAAATATAAATTATTTTTAGATAATAAATCTATATTAGTTTATGAAGATGTAATACTTAAATATAATTTACTATATAAAAAAGAAATTGACGATGAATTATTGCTTAAGATAAATAAAGATAATTACAAAGCATCTATATATGATACTGCGCTTAAATATATTGGTATCAGAATGAGATCTAAAAGAGAATTAGAAGAATATCTAATTAAAAAAAATTTTGAACAAAAAGACATAAAGGATACTATAGAAAGATTATTGGAACAAGGTTTTTTAAATGATAAAGAGTTCTGTAAAAGTTATGTTAGCGATAAGATTCATCTTACCAATAGTGGACTAGATAAAATAAAAAATGAATTAATTAAACTGGGAATTAATGAAGAAGTAATAA
>CAZMXJ010000119.1:0-3868 GCA_964570235.1 uncultured Clostridium sp.
TTAGAAGAAGAAATAAATCAGTTAAGTATAATATTAGAAATGTATTCATATAGAAAAACTGCGATTAATATAGAATTAAAGAATTATTTTGATGTGCTAAGTACAAAAGATTTAAGTAAAGAGGATACCCATATACTTGATAAAAGATTAAAAAAGTTATTATTTATTACAGAAGGAATAGTTGATAGAGAGGAAATAGATAAATATGAAGATATAAAAACAGAGATAGCAGTATTAGAAAGAGAATGTGAAAGATATGCTTATTTGAATAAAGAAGAAGCAGAGAAGATAAAAGAATCTAATGATTTATCTGATGAAAATAAAATATTATTGTTTTATGAGTATGGTAAAAATTATTTTGATGAGAGTTTTGTAAAAAGTTTCTATATATATAAATTTAATATGTTAACTTGTTATATAAATAATAAATTTAGTGATTCTCCAATTAATAAAGACGATTATGGTTTATCATATTATGAATATATTATTTCTAATGAAATTCAAACTATGCAAAGTAGTTTCTATTTTTCACATTTAGTTGGTGATGAAATCGATATAAAAAGTTTATTAGAAGATGCTAGAAGATATTTAAAAAATGATTATGGAGAATTTGATTATAAAGAAATACTTACTAATAAATTGAAATTGACATTTATTTTGTCTTTGCATTATATAAATTTAAATCATTTTTTTGACGAAAATATTGTTCATCTAAATGAACCAAATGGTTATGAAGAAATTTTACATAAGTGTTCAAGTGGAATGACATGGCATAATAGTGTTCCACTTGCATCGATATTTGAAGTAGCTATCGATAGTAGTACTAATCATCCTTTATATTCTTTTTATAAATTAAATAGGATTAATACTGATTTATTAATACCAGAGGGTGTAAAAAGTGTAAATTTATCTGAATTATCCGAAGAATATTTATCAAAAATAGACCAGGATTTAATATCTGGAAAAAAATATAAATTACCAAGTACATTAGATATCTTAACAGGAAGTTTAAAGCATCCCTTGCAAAGTAAAATGACACTATATCTTAATGATGGTTTAAAATGCATAAGTGATGATATTCTCCACGGCAATTATAGAAAAATAAGCATACCAAGTAGTTTATCTACAATATATTATTATAATTTAGATGATCACCAAGTGGCTACAGTTGAATTTAGAGATTTTAAAAATTCAAAAATTATTAATGATGAGGTAAAGTTTATAAAATTTATCAAGGCTTTTTCAACTGTAGTTGATACAACTGTTAGGCACTACCCTGATGGTTATAATTCAAGTCTACAAGAATACTATAGAAATGGTGTTTTTTCTACCACAAATCGTGAAGTTTTACTTGATAGTGAATACAATATATATTATTATATATATTTTTATAAAATACAAATGGTGTTTCAAAAACTATGCTTCACAAGTGAAGATTTAGAAAATACAATTGTAATTCCATCTTCTGAATTGATTACAACATTTGAAAAGGATGATAATGCTTTCATGCATGAATGGGATGGATCTCCGAATTATAAAGAAGTATATTTAAAAATAAGAAATAGATTATTAGAAAAAACAGGGTATGATATTGCTGATGTAAAAGAAACAAAAGTAAAATAAAAAGTCCTATGCAAATGCAATGGGCTTTTTTGTATATACTTAATATTATACTTATAATTGACATATCTTTACATATCATTTGTTGTTTTATTATCTAAGGTATGCTAAAATCAAAATATAAAAAAGGTGATGATATGAAGAATGGTTTTACATTAATAGAGGTAACTGTAGTAGTTCTTTTGCTTGGTATACTAACTGTATTCATTGTACCAAGGGTTAGTACTATAATTGGAAATAATAAATCTAAAGTATGTAATAGTATAGTTATAAGTGCGGAAGATGCTGCGAAGGGGTATACATATAAATATACAAGTATAGTTGATACTGCTATAAGTAGTGACGGTTATTTTGAAATTACATTATTGGATCTTCAGAAAGAAGGATTACTAGAAGTTGATTTAAAGAATCCTTATACTGATGAAGTTATACCTAATACTAATGTAGTAAAGATAACAAAGACAGGAAATATATACGAATATACATATATGGGAGATGAATGTAAATGAAAAAGAATGCAACTGATTTTAAAGTAAAGAATCAAAGAGTAATAATTAGATGTGATTTAAATGTACCTATAAAAGATGGTATTATACTAGATGATACTAGAATAAAAGCTAGTGTAGAGACTATTGAATATTTACTTAATGGAAGAGCAAAGGTTATTGTATTATCTCATTTGGGAAGAGTTAAAGAAGAAAGCGATAAAGAGAAAAATTCATTAAGACCTATTGCAAAAAGACTTAGTGAGTTATTATATAAAGAGGTTAAATTTATACCTTATACAAGAGGTATAGAAGTAGAAAATGCAGTTAATAGTATGGAACCTGGAGATATAATAATGCTTGAAAATACTAGGTTTGAGGATTTAAATGGTAATTTAGAAAGCGGTAATAGTGAGGAACTTGCTAAATATTGGGCATCCCTTGGAGACATATTTATAAATGATGCATTTGGTACCTTACATAGGACTCATGCTTCTAATGTTGGTATAGCGAGTATTCTTCCTAGTGGACTTGGTTTTTTAGTAAAGGAAGAGGTTGAAAAGATATCAAGTGCACTTGATAATCCAGAAAGGCCACTAGTAATAATGCTTGGTGGTGCAAAAGTTAGTGATAAGATAGGTGTTATAGAAAATGCAGTTAAGATTGCTGATAAAGTTTTAATAGCAGGTGGCATGCATTATACTTTCTATAAAGCACTTGGATATAATGTAGGACTTTCTATAGTGGACAACGATAGTATTGAGTTTTGTAAAAGGATGTTATCTTTATATGGAGAAAAGATTGTACTTCCAGAAGATATAGTTGTTGCAAGTTCTATGTCTGAAGGTGCAAGTACAAGGCTTACTACAAAAGAGAATATTGGAGCAAATGATATTGGAGTAGATATTGGTGTTGCTACTCAAAATAAGTTTAAATCTATTTTGATGAATGCAGGAACTATAATATGGAATGGTCCAATAGGAGTATTTGAAATAGCTAAGTTTTCTTTGGGCACAAGAAAAGTAGTTGAAATGCTTTCTGATTCTAGAGCAAGAATAGTTGTAGGTGGGGGTGACACTATATCTGCATTAAATAAATTTGGTTTTAATAATAAAAGGGCTCATATTTCTACTGGTGGTGGAGCATCACTTGAAATGCTTGAAGGAAAAGAATTACCTGGGTTAAAAGTAATTAGTGAAAAGTAATGAAAAAGTTAAGAAGTAATATAATCACATTAGTGATTGTAAGTGCCTTAGTACTATTCTTTGTACTTAAAGATGATGTTGATGAAATTATAAATGTTTTACTTAGTGCAAATAAACTATATATACTTTTTGGAATACTATTTATATTATTAGGAGATATATTTAGAAGTATATCTATTAATAATATAATTAAAAAAAATAATAAAAAATATAAATTTAAAGATGCTCTTTTACTTACTATAGAGACTAACTTTTTTAATGGAATAACTCCATTTTCTTCAGGTGGTCAGCCATTCCAGTTATATATATTAAATAAAAAAAATAAGATAGATTATGTTACCGGAGTTAGTGTATTATTTAAAGATTTTTATACATATCAGATATCTTTAGTAATAGTTTCTACACTATGTATAATTATTAATTATTTGTTTAATATTGTTATCATTCCTTCATTTATTAGAAAACTTATTTTCTTAGGATATACAATTAATTTAGTAGTTGCATTGTTTTTAATTTGTATTCCATATTTTAAAAATTCTAAGAATAAATTAATTGGAT
>CAZMXJ010000120.1:0-3826 GCA_964570235.1 uncultured Clostridium sp.
AAGAATTCATTATTATCTATATTATCAAAATCTACTAATTTTACTGTGTGATAAATAACTCCATCTTTTGTATATTCAGGAACACTTACTCCTGTATGTAAATATTTAGAAAATTGTTTATTATTCTTAACTAAATTATTTTGATCTAAATTCTTAACTATTCTTACAGCTTCTGCTATAGTTTCATCTTTAAGGTTTCTATTTATTTTATATAATGACATAGTTAAATTAGGTTCTAATATTACTTCAGAATAATCTCTACCTATAGATTCTCCTGGTTCATATTCATACCCTAAATCTTTTAACATATCTACTGTCATTAACTCTAATTCTTCTTCATTTAACATTATTTATCACCTTCTTCAACTTTTAAATTATCATATTCAGATAAATCATATCCCAATTTAATTATCTGGCTAAATTGATAATCTCTACTATTCCTACTTTTATCGTATATTTGTCTATTATTATTCATTATTTCAAAGTGTTCATTTAATCTTTCCTGTTTTATTTTTGGCTCTGCTTCATTTAAAATTTTAATAAATAATTCTATATTTCTATCAGCAGTATCATAGCCATCAAACGTTGGTGTTTTTTCTAATAATTTTTTAGTTAAATCTATAGTTATATCTAAATCAATTAATAATTTTGTAGCTTCTATTATCTGCCTATAACTATATGAATATAATGTACTGGGAATTTTTCTTGCTGCTTCATTTATATCACTATCAAAAATCATCCAGTAATCAACAAACAAATATGAATTAGAATATATTTTACTTTTTAAATAATTATACAAATTCTCATTCGCATCCTTCAATTCTTCTACAAAGCTAGGATTATGTTTTAAAACATTTAACAAATATGTTAAAGAAAAGCATTCTTTCTCTTCCAGTTTTTTATCCATATCATCACGTATATTTTCTTCTTCTAACTTATGCCAGTCAAATTGCTGATTTAATATAGATACTTTACCTTTATAAGACAAAAAATCTAACAAAGAATTAAGTAACAAAAAATGTTTATATTGATTTTTTATTATTTCATCGTTATTCTTTCTAATGGATAAGTCCATTAAATTTTTAAATAATTTAATGTAATTATTTTCTGTCATATACTTGTAATATTTATTTTCAAAATATTTTTTTACTCTTTCTGTATCCTTTTTTATTGTACTTATTCCCATTATCATTCCATCTAAATCAGGAAATTGATATGATTCTATATCATTCTTCATTACTTCATATGGATCTTTAAAAAATGCATCAACTACAAGAATATCATTATATATTTTATTTAAAAACAAATAAACTTCTTCTTGAGTAGGAGTATAATCACTTTCTTTAAAAAATATAGGATGCGCACATTTATTTCTTACTTTTTTAAAATAAATTAACAAATCAATAGTTGAATGATTCAATATTTTTTTTGCACTATATATTTCAAATGTTTTTTCTTCCACTATTGAATATTTTGATTCATTGCCTTCTTTTAAAGTATTTTCAATAAATTCTAATTCACTTTTACAATTCACATAATTATTATCATTCATAAGAACTAATTTTGAATATAAATCATTAACAACTAAATTGTATAACAACAAAATACAAGCCTTATAATTTTTTGAATAATAAGATTGCAATACTAAATCAAAATTTTTTCTACTATCTGAATTTTTAATTTTATTAATATCACTACTGCTATACATAATTCACTTCCTAATCACAATTTGTATGATTAAATTTCTATATTATCTAAATCTATTTCACCATTCATTAACTTTGGTAATAATGTATCTCTTAACTGAGATAATGTTTCATTCATCTTTTCATTTTCTTGTATCTTTTTTATATTACAAGCAATATTATTACTTAATCTTTCAAATTCTATTTTATTATATTTCAACTTATAATCTGTTAAATCCGATAAAACAATATATGGTATTGCAGAACCGTGAGTTCCACCCATTTTGTCTTTTTCAAAATAACTTTTCATATAAACATATAGTCCATATATCAAATTTTTATTTAGATTATCTTTTAGAGTTAAAGCATAAGTTCTTTGATATAACTCAAATTTTCCTTCATAAAATCTTGTTCTAGCAGTATATGCTCCATTTCCTGCAACAATAATTGCAGCTCCATCGTGGATATAAGTATCTGATAATAAAGATTCTGGTGCACATGAGAAAAATTTATATTTTCCATCAACTGATGTTTCATTAGCATTTTTCTTTCCAGTAAAGACATTTAATAATTCACTAATCTTTATTTCATCTGCATCTGCTGTTTCTAAATAATTCTTTAATAATTGATGAGATAATTCATACAAATTATTATTTATTTTATTATTAATTTCTATCTTATCATCTATAGAACTTAATATTCGAGATATTTTTACTTGATTATTATATTCAGGAAATTTTATTTTACATTTTAATAATTCTGGTTGTCTTAAACCTATTACAGTTGACCCTGTAGCACGGCTTTTCATTTCATTATAAAACATATTTGATGTCATATAATAATAAATATATTTTGCGCAAAAGTCGTCTTTAATCTTCACTCCAAAAAGTCGTTGACTTAATACTATTTTTTCATCAGAATCCCAATACAGCAATTCTCCAAAAGGTGCTTCTGAAGTAATTAGAATTGTACCTCTTTCTACCTCTTGCTTCATCCACTTTTTATATAATTCTTCATCTACAAATCTTATAGTATCAGGTTGTACTATTTTTCCAGTTTTTATATTCTTAGCGGACAATGCCCTATATCCATATTCTGACCAATCTGACCCAAGTTTTTTTGGAGTTTTACCTCGATAATCTATTATTTCTTTTTGAATATTAATTAATTCTGTTTCTTTAAATATCATATCCTATTGCTCCTAAAACTCTTTTTATTTCTACATCAAGTTCATTAGCTCTCTTAAATTGATTAGATAATTCTTCTGTTAATGTTTTCATTTTTTCTTCAAAAGGCATTTGATCTTCTTCGTTTTCTTCTATTCCTACATATCTTCCAGGAGTAAGAACATAATCATTATTTTTTATATCTTCTATAGTAGACTTTTTACAAAATCCTGGAATATCTTCATAGTTATTATTATTTTGATAATCATGATATTTATTTGCTATTGTACTAATATCATTGTGGCTTTCATCTTCCAAAAGTTCTCTTAACTTTCTTGTAACCATTGTTCCCATATTTGATGCATTAATAAATAATGTATGACCTTTTTGTTTTTTGTTTCTATTAATAATCCATATTGAACATGGAATTGTTACTGTATAAAATAAATTTGATGGCATTGCAATAATACAATCAACCAAATCACTTTCAATTAAATTCTTTCTAATTTCTGCTTCTTGCCCTCCAGCAGTAAGAGATCCATTTGCAAGTACTATTGCTGCTTTACCATTAACTGATAATTTAGAAATCATGTGTTGTAACCAAGCATAGTTGGCATTTCCTTTTGGAGGAATACCGTATTTCCATCTATAATCGTCTAATAGTTTTTCTTGTCCCCAATCGCTTATATTAAATGGTGGATTTGCAAGTATAAAATCTGCTTTTAAATCTTTATGTAAATCTTCATGGAATGTATCTGCTGCAAACTTTCCTAAATCTCCATCTATTGAACGAATTGCTAAATTCATTTTTGCTAATTTCCAAGTTGTTGGATTTTTTTCTTGTCCATAAATAGAAATGTTTCTAACATTGCCTTGATGATTTTCAATAAATTTTAATGATTGAACAAACATACCACCTGATCCACATGCTGGATCATATACTCTACCACTATATGGTTCTATCATTTCTACCAT
>CAZMXJ010000121.1:0-3793 GCA_964570235.1 uncultured Clostridium sp.
GGCTTTCGGATAGGATAACGGATTTGCAGTATCAAGAATCCCGGCTGATTCCGGGAAATCATTTCTTCTGTCCTCGATATATTGTGTCTTTCCGGGGAAAAGGAATTCGGGATATTGTCTTTTGAAGTTGAATGCAGCTACCAAATGCTCCTTGGACAGTTCGTTATACAGGGATGTATTGAACTGTGATATACCTCCTCGGTATGGAGGGAAGCATGATAGAATGGCTATTTTCAATTTTATTTCCTGTTTCTGTTCTTAATGTATTCGCTGTTGAGGCCATTGACGACTTCCTTTGTGATATTCAGTCCTTTGTCTCCGTTGATTACTGTCTGGGTGGAAGTGTTGGTCGTAAGGATAAGTGCATACTGTTTGGTTTTGTTGTATTCGGCCATGTAGGTGGTGATGGCATCCATAACCTTATTGAACAGAACACTTTCTTCTTCTGCCATTTCCATCTGTTTCTGCTGGCTTAGAGCCTGAAGTTCCTGCTGACGGCGGGCAAGGTCGTTCCCCATTGTCTCTGCCTGAGATCGGGTAAGTAGCCCTTTGCTCATTTTTTCGTTGAAGCTCTGTACATCATTTTCCAGTGCGCGGCCTTTTTTGTTAAGGTCATTTTCCACAGCACTCAATTTGCCTTCAAACTCGGTCCTGAGGTCATTGTACATATCATATTGGTTGATGAGCGAGTCAAGTTGGATATATACGATATCGCCCTTGGACGCAGTAATGGTGCCTGCATCTCCTGTTTCTCCGGCAATCGGACTGCTTCCGTTACCGGTAAAATACAATACATACAGGACGCCAACTGCAATTACAGCCAGAATACTCAGGATAAGACTAACTTTTCTCATATAACTAATTCTTTCTAATTTTAAAATAATCTACAAATATACGAAAAAAAACTATCGGGCATTACTAATTTCACGTAAATACATTCCGATTGTATTTTCCAGACCATAATACAAGGCATCACAGATCAGGGCATGGCCTATTGATACTTCATCTATATAAGGTATGGTATGTATGAAATATCTGAGGTTGTCCAGGTTGAGATCATGCCCTGCGTTAAGCCCGAGTCCGCACTCTTTTGCAGCTTCAGCTGCGAGGACATATTTTTCGATAGCCTGTTCCCTGTTTTCAGGGTACATCCTGGCATAGGCCTCCGTGTACAGTTCAACCCTGTCGCAGCCGGTATCGGCCGCTTTCCGTATCATTTCCGGGTCCGGGTCAATGAATATAGAGGTCCGTATGCCTGCGTCATGGAACATCCTGCAGGTATTTTTAAGGAATTCCGAATTCCGTACAGTATCCCATCCTGCGTTGGATGTCAGAACGTCTGCAGCATCTGGAACAAGTGTCACCTGGGCAGGCAACACTTTTAGAACAAGTTCACAAAATGAAGGAATCGGATTTCCTTCGATGTTGAATTCTGTATCGAGTATGGGTTTCAGATCCAGGACATCCCTGTACCTGATGTGCCTTTCGTCCGGGCGGGGATGGACCGTTATTCCTTCAGCGCCGTACTTTTCACAGTCCAGTGCAGCTTTAAGAACGTCAGGCATATTGCCACCCCTTGCATTTCTTAGGGTGGCGAATTTGTTGATATTTACACTTAGTCTGGTCATTGGTAAAGATATTTTTTGCAAAAATAAACTAATATCAAAATAAAATCACAATATTTGCAGATTATATTTTGATAATTGTCAAGGAATGCATTTCGCTTTATACGGCCGTAATTTCGGTGAGTCCGCCATGAAAGGGATAGCCAGGCTTCTGAACCATTTGTGCTCCAGGGGCGTAGATGTTTCTTTCTACTCTGATCTGCACGATTGTGTGATTAGGTCAGGCATGAAATGTCCGAAACCGGTAGCGGTCTTTTCTTCATCTGAGGATTTGCCGGACGGCATTGATGCACTCCTTACTTTGGGGGGAGACGGTACATTCCTTGGATCCCTGACAGTGGTGCGTGATTCCGGAATACCGGTTGCGGGTATCAATTTCGGCAGATTGGGGTTCCTTGCGTCAGCGGGAAGTGAGGATGCCGGCTGCAGTATTGTCGACAGAATGCTGGAGGGTCGGTATATGGTCAAATACCGGACTTTGCTGAATATTTCCTGTGCTGGATTGCCGGAGGATTTTTTTCCATATGCACTGAATGAGGTCGCAATACAGAGATCAGGCCCCAATATGGTTGGTATCGATGTGAGGCTGGACGGCATGGGAATTCCCACTTATTGGGCGGACGGCTTGCTGGTGGCCACGCCTACAGGGTCTACTGCATATTCCCTGAGTATAGGGGGACCGGTCGTAGTGCCTGATTCTTCAGTATTTGTAATAGCTCCTGTGGCTCCGCACAATCTGAACGTGCGTCCATTGGTTATTCCAGATGGCACAATTGTTGAGGTAAAAATGCGTTCGGACGGACATACCACTCTTCTCTCGGCGGATAACCGCCCGGTAACTATCGGTGAGGGACAGATTATCAGAATCAGTAAAGCGGATTTCCGTATTGCGTGTGTTTCATTTGCCAAAGAAGATTTCATGAGGGCTCTCAATGAAAAACTGCTTTGGGGAGAAGACAGGCGCAACGACAGACATACTAACATTTAACCGAATGAAAATGAATTACAATACTGTAGTACCCAGACATGTATCCATTATAATGGACGGTAACGGGAGGTGGGCCAGGCAGAGAGGAAAGGAAAGGGTTTCCGGCCATTATGAAGGAGTGGAGAGTGTAAGAGAGTGCACAGAATTTGCCGTTGGCGCAGGTATAGAGGTATTGAGTATATTTGCATTCTCAGAAGAAAACTGGAACCGTCCGATGGAGGAGGTGTCATCACTGATGACCCTTATGGCCAAGTCCATCCTGAACGAAAGGCCGGTATTCCGCAAGAACAACATAAGATTTTCCGTAATTGGAGACAGGTCTGCCCTCTCCGAAGAACTGCTTGGGGATATTGACGAAGCAATGGCTGAGACGGTCTCGAATACAGGTCTTCATCTCGTTGTCTTTTTGAGTTATAGCGGACGCTGGGACATTAGGCAGGCCGCGGAAAAATTTGCTGAAGCAGGAGCGGACAGGAAGGATTTTGCATCATATCTGGCTACAGCGGGAATTCCTGATCCAGATCTGCTGATACGTACCAGCGGAGAGCAACGCATCAGCAATTACATGCTGTGGCAGTGTGCCTATACGGAGTTTTATTTTACCGATACCTTGTGGCCTGATTTCCGCAGGAAGGAGTTCAAGGCGGCCCTGGATGCTTATGCTGCCAGGGAGAGGAGGTTCGGAAAGACAAGTGAACAAATCAAAATCAAAACAAAAGATAAACAAGAGACAGATGATGAGTAGAGTTTTTCTTCCGTTTTTCCTTATCCTGTTCATAGTCCCCTTAGTGGCGGAAGCCCAGCAGGTAAACGTGCAGGTGGATTATGAGCGTCCCAGAAAATATGTGGTAGGAGGCTTAAGGGTGGATGGTGTCAAGTACCTTGGGGTGCAGCAGATCATAGCTCTGACCGGAATCAGGGAAGGAATGGAGATTGAGATACCGAGTGAAGCTACTTCTGCCGTGGTTGACAAAATATGGGCCCAAAGATATTTTTCCACAGTCTCGCTGGAAATTGACAGCCTATCGTCCATGAGGGATACTGTTTATCTTGTACTCAAACTCCAGGAACGTCCCAGGGTTTCACGATGGAACTTTCAGGGTGTGAAGAATTCGGAACAGAATGATCTGAGGGACCGCTTGAGTCTTAGGAGCGGTGTGCCGCTGTCGGATTATACTAT
>CAZMXJ010000122.1:0-3758 GCA_964570235.1 uncultured Clostridium sp.
TATCTTTTCTCTCCATTTTAACTACAACGGAAGTTTTGTATTTATTTGTAGAATTTGGATTCCATTCAATAGGTATTATTCTATCATCAACATCTATTATATTATGACAGTTTGTTCTATGTACTACTATACCATTACCTTTAGTAATATACCCAATTACATCGTCATCTTTAACTGGCTTACAACAATTAGCAAGCGTCACTTTTACTTCATCAATACCAGCAACAATAATATCATTTTTTATATTTACTAACCTATTAACATTACTCATTTTATTAAGTATAATCTCTTCTTTTGACTTTGTTTCCTTATTTATTATATTTATTACTGATAAAGGATTATATTTACCATTACCAACGCTTAAATACACATCTTCAATAGTTTCTTCATTAAGATTATCTAAAATTATATTTATCTTTTCATTAAACTCAGAGAAAGGAATTTTTAATTTTCTTAATTCTTTCTCAATTAATTCTTCACCATGTTTAATATTTTCAGTTTTATCAATTTTAGTATAATAACTCTTTATCCTATTGCGTGCAAGAGACGTAAACGCTATATTCACCCATTCTTTACTAGGACCTTTTGAATTCTTATTTACATTTATTTTTACAATATCCCCATCTTTTAATTTATAATCAAGCGATACTATATTGTCATTTACAATTGCACCTACCATTTTATCTCCAATTTTAGAATGTACTTTATATGCAAAATCTATTGGTGTACTTCCATATGGTAATTCTTTGACATCCCCTTTTGGAGTATAAACATATATATTATTATCAAGAGCTTCCTTTTTTACTGTATTTACAAACTCTTCATCATTTTCTGCTTCACTCTTAGAACTTTCTATAATATTTCTAAACATTTGAAGTTTTTGTTCCATTACATTTTTAATTGCTTGTGACTCATCAATTTTTTCTTTATATGCCCAGTGCGATGCTACACCATATTCAGCAATTTTATCCATCTCATATGTTCTAATTTGAATTTCATATAATTCTCCGCCTACTCCAAATATAGTAGTATGTAAAGATTGATACATATTTTCTTTAGGCATTGCTATATAATCTTTAAATCTCTTAGATAAAGGTTTATATTTTGAATGAATAAGCCCTAAAGTAAGATAACACTCACTTTCGGTATTTACATACACTCTAAGAGCAAGGATATCATAAATTTCTTCAAATTTTTTCCCATTTTGCATCTTATTATATATACTGTAAATACTCTTACTTCTTCCCTTTATTTCGTGTTTAATACCATGTTCATTAAGCATAGATGAAATCATAGACTTCATTTCTAAAATCGCTTCATCTCTTTCTTTTTTACTATTATTAAGTCTAGTAACAATATCATAGTAAACATCAGGTTTATAGTATCTTAAAGATAAGTCTTCTAATTCACTTTTTAAATAATGAATTCCTAATCTATGCGCAATTGGTGCTAAAATTTCTAATGTTTCTTTTGCTTTTTCCTTTTGCTTATTCTCAGGTATTGCCCATAATGTCCTCATATTGTGAAGTCTATCTGCAAGTTTTATTATTATTACTCTAACGTCTTCACATAGACCAACTAATATTTTTTTATAGTAATTTATCTGATACTCTGAATCTGCAGAAAAAGACAATCTATTTATTTTAGTAACCTCTTTTACTAATTTTGCTATATTAGATCCAAATTCACTTACTAATATACTTTCTTCTACATCATCCATCTTTATAACATCATGTAAAAGTCCTGCACATAGAGTTTCATAATCAGAATGTATTTTAGTAAGAATATATGCTACAGTAAGAGGATGAATTATATAATCCTCCCCTGTTCTTCTTTTTTCACCCATATGAATTTTTCTCGCAAATTCATATGCTTTTTTTATAGTTGATAATTCTCTTTCATCCTCAATATACGTTTTAACAGCATCAAAAAAATAATCAAAAGTCATGCTTAATTCTTCTTCCATAAATTCCTCCTATTCATCGAAATAAGGTTCTCTCATTTGAGTAGATACTTTATTTATAAGATAATTATTAATGTCTTCCCACTTTAATTCAAAAATATCATTAACCATCTCACTTAATGTTAATTCACTACTACTTTGCCATTTCTTACTAGTTAAATAATTCCAAATATCTGCTTCTTTGACATTCTTGTAACCTATTTTATTTAACTCACTACATTTAGAAGTAAGAGCAGGCCTTATCCTATTATATAGTTCTCTTAATGATTTAAATTCATATTCCATAATATCCACCAATATAATTATATAACATTTTACTATAAAGTTAAAACAAATTTATGATTAAAAGTTACATTAATGACTATACATATACATATTATTTTCTAGGTGAACTTATGAAAAATACTTTTTTTAAATCAACTCTTATACTTCTAATTGGGGGCTTTGTAACAAAAATATTAGGAATGCTTATAAAAATAGTAACCAATAGATTAGTAGGTACCGAAGGTTTAGGAATATACATGCTTATAACACCAACTTTTATGCTTCTTATAACTATTGCACAACTAGGATTTCCAATTGCAATAAGTAAATTAGTTGCAGAAGAAAAAAATAATAACAAAAATCTCGTGTTTTCAATTATACCATTTTCATTAATTATTAACTTTATAATAATGATTATACTTATATTTACATCAAATTATATAGCCAATAATTTACTACATGAGCCTAGAATCATGTACGGGCTTAAATGTATTGGATTTGTACTACCCTTTATATCTATATCATCAATATTAAGAGGATATTTTTTTGGTAAACAAAAAATGATTCCACACATAGTATCTAATATAACTGAAGATTTAATTAGACTTATCACTCTAATTATAGGTATTCCAATCTTTTTAAAAAATGGAGTTGAAAGTGTAGTCAGTTTCATTATTCTTTCAAATATTATTAGTGAGCTTACATCTATATTTGTATTATTTTTCTTCTTACCAAAAACTTTTAAAATAAAAAAAGAAGATATTATTCCGAGAAAAAAAAATATTATAGATATTTTAGGAATAAGTATTCCTACTACTAGTAGTAGATTAATTGGTAACTTAGGTTATTTTTTAGAACCAATAATTTTGACACACTTCTTATTAAAATGTGGTTATTCTTCTAATTTTATAGTAAGTGAATATGGTATTATAACTGGATATGTGATGCCAATACTAATGCTTCCTTCGTTTTTTACACTTGCAATAAGTCAAGCACTTATTCCAATAGTTAGCAAATCGTATAGTAATAATAACATATCTTATACTAAACGAAAAATAAAACAAGGTATACTATTTTCTATGATTATAGGAATACCTTCTACGTTACTTTTTATTATAATTCCAGATTTACCCCTTAAACTTGTTTATAATACCACTGAAGGAATAAAATATATAAGAATTATGGCACCAATATTTTTATTACACTACTTTCAAGCACCACTAAGTAGTAGTCTTCAAGCAATGGGAAAAGCAAAGGATAGTATGACAGGAACTATACTTGGTGTTAGTATAAAACTTATAACTCTAATAATCGGTTGCAATTTAAAAATTGGAATGTGGGGACTCATTATATCAACATGTACTAATATACTTGTTGTTTCACTATACGATTACATAAAAGTTATAAAAGCACTTAAACTATAAGCAAAAGAAGATTAATAAACTAATCTCCTTCTTGGCTTTTCTTTTACATATAACTTATCTTTTGAAACTATTTTCATGCTAATACCTGTTATTCTTTTTACTTCCTC
>CAZMXJ010000123.1:0-3757 GCA_964570235.1 uncultured Clostridium sp.
AGATGATGCCGCTGAATTAACTGATATATTTTTAAGAGAAATTAATAGCACAATGAAAATTGATGAAAAAAATTATTCAATTAAACTCAATAATAATATTAGATTTAGATTAGAGTTAGAAGTAAAATAGCTTTTGCTATTTTATTTTATGCAACAAAAATCGCATCACTGATGATGCGATTTTTTAATGTGTGCTAGGCATGGTATATATCTAGGTGGTGAAAGTCCACTACACGCGTACATATCAATGAAGTGTTAGGGAAACACAAGGTTTCCACTGTGAGGTGTGAGCTGGAGGAAGTGTGGAACAAAATCGTGGTCTGATGAGCAAGAACTTAATATAAGGCTACACGTATGAATAAGAGTGCATTACAACTTAAAGTCCAAAAGATATGCGTAAATATGTGTGGTAAATTAAGCAGATAAACGAGGAAAGAGATATGTCTTACCCTAGGAGGTCTCATAGACACATAAGCATGAGCGTTTTAATATCAACAATCGTTAATGGTGGTCGAAAAAGGTTTGCTATGAGAAGTCAGCCGAAGTCATAGTACTTATAGCAATATAGGGAAGGACTGAACAATTTATAGTGTTTCAAACACTAAGATTAACTAAAATAATAAGTCAGAATAAATAAAGAAAAGAATATGAGCGTATCTCAAAAGGTATTCTAAAAGATATGTATTTAGTTATAAGATTAGAAAGGAAGAAACGAGTATGGAATTACTAGAAGAAATATTAGATGATAAAAATTTATTTAATGCTTATAAACAAGTATATAAAAACAAAGGAACATCAGGTGTCGACGGAATAACTGTTGATGAATTAGGTTATTATATGTTTAAGCATAAGGAAGAAATTAAAGAACAAATTAGAAATCTAAAATACAAACCTAGTCCAGTTAGAAGAGTAGAAATACCCAAAGAAAATGGTAAAATGAGAAAACTTGGAATACTCACTGTAGTTGATAGATTAATACAACAAGCAATGGTACAAGTTCTAAGTCCAATATTCGAACAACAATTTTCTGATAATTCTTTTGGATTTAGACAAAGTCGTTGTTGTGAACAAGCAATAATAAAAGCACTAGAATATTTTAATGATGGTTATGATTGGATTGTAGATATTGATTTACAAGCATTCTTTGATAATGTTAATCAGGATAAACTGATAGGAATTATTAGGAGAACTATCAAAGATGGAAGAGTTGTATCACTAATAAGAAAATATCTAGTAAGTGGAGTTATGATAAATGGAGTTTGTCAACCTACAAAAATAGGAACTCCACAGGGAGGTAAATTAAGTCCTCTATTATCTAATATAATGTTAAATGAATTAGACAAGGAATTAGAAAAAAGAGGATTAAGATTTGTTAGATATGCCGATGATTGCTTAATTATGGTTAAATCTGAAAAAGCAGCAAATCTAGTAATGACTACAATAACCAACTTTATAGAAAATAAGTTAGGACTTATTGTTAATGTAGAAAAGAGTAAAATTGCTAAACCTAATGAAATTAAATATCTTGGTTTTGAATTTTATAATAATAAAGGAAAATGGAGACCTAAACCTCATTTGAAATCTGTTCAAAAATTTGAAAGTAAGTTGAAGGATATAACAAGTAGAAGTGATGCTATATCAATCGGTGATAAAATCGTTAAACTTAATCAAGTTATTAGAGGCTGGATTAATTATTTTAAAATTGCAGATATGAAAGTTTTAATGACAAATATAAGTGAACATCTACGACATAGACTGAGAATGTGTATCTGGAAATATTGGAAGAAACCAATGATAAAATATAAAGCGTTAAGAAAACTTGGAATATCAGAATATAACGCACATATGGTAGCAAATACTAGAAGAGGTTGTTATTGGGGAGCAAGTACAGTCATACTACATATAGCAATATCTAATAAAAGATTAAAAGAAAAAGGACTAGTGTTTCCACTAGACCACCACCTTACAGTACATACTGTAATATAAATTGAACCGCTGTATACGAGAACCGTACGTACAGTGGTGTGAGAGGGATTAAATAAATTAATTATTTAATCTCTACTTAATTATCTACAACATATATTGTATATGTTTTTCCTTGTGTAACTAAATTTCCCGGCTTAGTTGGAGAGTCTGGATGAGGAGATCCTGGTCTAAGCGGAGAATTGTGTTTCCTTTTTTGAATATTAAATATTACCCCTTTATGTCTTTCTGAAAGTACTTTTTTAAGATTATTTACAGACGCATCTGCATTACCTGAGGTTGAATAATCGGTTGGTCCGAGAGAAAGTGGTATTGTAGTAGCAATTCCTAAACTTAATGTAAGGGTTATTGTTGAACCTGCTGCAACTTTAGTGCCAACATTTCTAGTTTGTTCGTAAGTAACATCTTTATTATAATTTGTATAAGTTCCGTATTTAAATGAACACTTAATTCCTAAACTATTACATGTACTTTGAGCTTCACTTTTAGTTTTTCCTATAAATGAAGGTATTGTTACAGCTTTTCCAAGAGATACTTTAACATATATAACAGCATCTGGATCTACAACTTCGTTTTCTTTATATGAATAACTTATTACTTTTCCTTTTTCAACTGAATTACTATATTCATAAGATTCAGAATATTTTATATTATATTTATTAGCCCATTCTTTAAATTCAAATAGTGAATTAAAGTTCTGCATCTTTATTTGGCCTCTTGATATTGTTACAGTAATTAATGTTTCTGATGAAATTTGTTCACCTTTTTGTATGTCTTGTTTAATTATTTTACCAGTTTCTATCTTTTCATCATATACTTCCTCAAATTCAATTTTTAGATTGTTTTTGATAATCCATTCAGTTACTTCCTCTACAGACATAGTAGTTAAGTCGGGTACTTCGATTGAATTTCCTTTTGATATAGTCAATATAACTGTATCGTTATCTATATTTATTTCTTTATTTTCTTCTATATTTTGACTAATTACTGTATTTTTCTTTACTTCGTTACTAAAACTATATTGTAATTCATATTTTATGTTATTTCTTTTTAGCCATAATAGTGCTTCAGATAAAGTATAACCTTTTACATTAATCATATCTATAGTAGTAGGCAAATCATCTTTATTACCGATGGATGCGGTTAATATTAATTCACTGTTTCTTCTTATTTCACCATTTTTACTTTGTTTAAATATTATATCTTTTTCTGAACTTGATTCTTCAAACTCAAATGACACATTTATCATAAAATTTTTGTTTATATATGCAAGAGCATCATCAACATTCCAGCCAAGCATACTTGGAATTATAATCATTTTGTCATAATCTGGTCCATCTGATACAGTAACTATAATTTTTTTTATATCTTTTATTAGAGCGCCTTCATTAATACTCGTTCTTATTATGTTTCCTTTTTCTATTTCATCACTATATTCATATTCGGTTATTACTTCAATACCATTTTGTTTTGCCCAGTCACTAAATGATGTGTATGACTTATTTGCATATGATGTAATCTTTTCATCTTGTGGGAGCATTATTATTCCTCTATCTGTTAAAAAATAGAATGTTGTAAACAGCATTAATATCAATGATACGAATATGTATGTTGTTGATTTGGATACTTTTAGTGCAGATATAAATAGTACTAAACTTATTAAAAATATTAATAAAGGTATAGATAATGCACTTATATTAGTAATTATTGAGTCAGTTTGTATTATTGAATAACTTAAATATGCAATACTTATTATAAATGAGATTGTCGCAAA
>CAZMXJ010000124.1:0-3753 GCA_964570235.1 uncultured Clostridium sp.
TATCATTTTAGTGTGATAACCTACTTAGTTTTATGATTATTTTGCTTCATACCAATTTGTTCCAATAGATACTTCAACTTCAAGAGGGACATCTAATTCGCATGTATTTTCCATTACTTCTTTTACTAATTTTTTTAAAATATCTTCTTCTTCCTTTACAACATCAAAAATAAGCTCGTCATGTATTTGTAGTACCATCTTACTCTTTAACTTCATATCTTTCATTTTATCAAATAAGTCAATCATTGCTTTTTTTATTATATCTGCACTAGATCCTTGTATTGGTGTATTAAGCGCTATTCTCTCACCTGTTTGTCTTATCATATAATTAGTATTGTATAATTCATCTATAGTTCTTTTTCTTTCCATTAATGTTTTTACATATCCTGTCTTTTTTGCTGATTCTATAACTGTATCCATATATTCCTTTATACCAGGAAATGCTTCAAAATACTTATTAATAAAATCTCTTGCATCTACAATTGACATATCCAAATTCTCAGATAATCCAAATCCACTAATTCCATATAATATTCCAAAATTGACCGCTTTAGCTTGACGCCTCATTTCACTATTAACTTCTGATTCGCTAACTTTGAAAATTTCCATTGCTGTTTTAGTATGTATATCTACTCCACTTTTAAATGCTTCAATAAGTTTAGGTACTTTAGATAAATGTGCGAGTATTCTGAGTTCAATTTGTGAATAATCAGAAGACATAATATAATCGTTTTCTGGTACAAATGCTTTTCTTATTAACTTTGCATATTCATATCTTGTTGGAATATTTTGTAAATTAGGATATGATGAAGAAAGTCTTCCTGTTCTAGTTAATGTTTGATTAAATATAGTATGAATCTTTTTATCTTCATGTATAAATTCTTCTAATCCTACTATATAAGTACTATAAATTTTAGATAACATTTTATATTCTAATATCATGTCTACTATTGGATAACTACCTCTATATCTAGATAAATATTCTTTATCAGTAGTTCTTTTTTTATTTGCAGGAACTCCTATTTTGTCATAAAGAATATCACCTAGTTGCTTAGGAGAATTTATATTGAACTCTCCACCTGCCATATTATATATATCTTTTTTTAAAAGTTCTAATTTTATGCCAATCTCATCTTTCATATTATCTAATATAGATACATCTACCTTCATACCAGTAAGTTCCATATCAGCAAGTACATATACTAAAGGAAGTTCTATATTTTTATATAAATCCATGCATTCGTTATTTAACTTGTTTTCTAGTTCATCATGGGTTTCATAAATAAATCTAGCTTTCTTGACTGCTTCACTTGCAACCAAATTAATATCATATTTGCCTTTTTTATACAAATTTTCTTGAAATTCCATATTATACCCATATGTATTACCCATATATGATATATCATCTTTAACATTAAGGTTAAGTAAATATCCAGCGATCATTGTATCGAAACTATATGAGTCTGTATTTATTCCTAATTTTGATAAAGAAATTATGTTTTTCTTTAAATCATAAGTGTATTTATTTACTTTGTTTAAAAATAATGGTTTTTCCCTTAATAAAGATATAGGTATAAATCCGCTGATTTTCTCATTATGTATGCCCATTCCTATTACATTTCCACTATGGTAGTTTAGGTTATCAACTTCTAAGAAAACAGCAATATCATTTTCAATATTTAATTCATCTAAGTTATTAAATATTTTTACATTACAATTTTCATTATTTAAATTTGAAGTATGTGTCTCATCAATTTTCAAATTTTTAATAAAAGAATAAAACTCTAATTCTTGATAAATCTCTTTTAACTTGTTACTTGGACCTTTATATTTTATATCTTCAAAAGAAAGCCCAATTGGTACTTCTTTAAATATAGTAGCAAGTTGCTTAGACATGAAAGCACTATCTTTTCCAGAATTTAATTTTTCAAATAATTTTCCCTTTATCTTATCTAAATTAACATACATATTTTCAATACTACCATACTCTTTTAAGAGTTTCAATGCAGTTTTTTCACCTATTCCACTTATACCAGGTATATTGTCTGATGAATCACCTTGTAAGCCCTTTAAATCAATTATTCTAATTGGTTCAATACCATACATATCAATAAAAGTATTTCTATCCATCATAATATAATCTTTTGTTTTAAGTAATTTAACTTTAATCTTATCATTTATTAGTTGCAATAAATCCCTATCACTGCTTATGATTAGTCCTTCATACGAAGAACTATTTGTTATCATGGAAGAAAATGTACCAATAATATCATCTGCTTCATATCCATCTATCTCAAACCATTTAATTCCCATTGCATCTAGCATTTCTTTAGCAACAGAAAATTGTTGTTTAAGCTCAGTTGGTGTTTCAATTCTACCTGCCTTATATTCATGATAATTATCATGTCTAAAAGTTTTTCCTTTGTCGAATGCTACTAAAATATAATTAGGTTTATCTTCATTTAATATCTTGTTAATCATATTAGCAAATCCATATAAGGCGTTAGTAGGAAATCCTTTAGAATTCTTCATAGTGTTTCCTGTATATGCAGTTGCATAATAACTTCTAAACATTAAATTATTTCCATCTATTAATACTATTTTTTCCATATAATCACCAACTTTATTATAGCATATTATTTATAATATATTATATATTAAGTTTATTAACTAAAATAAAAAAGTTCTGATAATTCAGAACTTTAATTTCATATGGCGGAGCAGGAGGGATTTGAACCCTCGCAGCAGTTACCCACTCTACACCCTTAGCAGGGGCGCCTCTTCAGCCTCTTGAGTACTGCTCCAACATGTATAATTATAAAGTATTTTTTTTAATTTGTAAAGGAGTATTATTGAATTTTAAATAATACTCCTTTATCTTTATTTTCTACAGTTATTTTATAACCATATAATTCTACACTTTTCTTTACAATAGATAGTCCTAAACCAAACTTACCCTTTATACCTTTTCTATATTGAGTAAAAACATCATTTATTAAGTCATCTTCTATATTATCACCATCATTGTAAAACTCTAATGTATTATCTTTAATAGTTATTTCTATACACTTATCTGCATAAACTACAAAGTTTCCAAATATATTATCGAATACAAGTTTCCATATATCATATGTACCTCTTAATATATTTTCTTCTTCTATGTTAATCCTCCATTCTACATCTCTTCTTTGTAATTTATACTTTTTTACTAAATCATTAAGTAAATCAGTAACATCAATTTTTTCATCTTTTATTTCATTACTTTCTTTTAAATAATTTAATTTATTTAATTCTAAAATCTTATTAACATCCTTTGATAATATTTTTATTTCTTCATCAATCGTATCTATTGCTTCTTCATAAGATACCACCTTATCACTAACTGCTTCTACATAACTACTAATAACCGCAATAGGAGTTTTTAATTCGTGTGAAAGACTTTGATACATATTTGTCTTGTATTCCTCTTTTGAGTTAATTTCTTTTCTCATATATTCAACTGATTTTATTAAAGAATTAACTTCATCATTTATTTTAAATGTATAGTCATGTTCATACTCATTATTATCTATATTATCAACTTTTTCTTTAATTTTAGAAATTTTATTTACTAAATGATTATTCCAAACTACTAGTATAAGTGTAATAATAAATATAGTAATCGCTACTACTGGAAATACTATTAAACCTAACATCTGCTGTTGACTTTTTATGTATTCATCATCAGTAAGTGTTATTATTTTTATATTATTT
>CAZMXJ010000125.1:0-3740 GCA_964570235.1 uncultured Clostridium sp.
ATTAAAGATAAAAAAACCAATACTTATAGGACATTCTTTTGGTGGTAGATTATCTATAGTTTATAGTGCTAAAAAGGAAGTAGAAAAACTTGTTTTATTAGCGTCTCCTTTTAAAAGAAGTACTAAGAAGAATAGTTTTAAAGTAAAAGTTTTAAAATTTATGAAAAAAGTACCTATTATAAAGGAATTAGAGAGCTATATGAAAACTAAGATAGGTTCAACTGATTATAGAAATGCAACTCCTATGATGAGAACTATACTTGTTAATGTAGTAAATGAAGATTTAACAGAGTACTTAAAACAAATAGAAGTACCTACATTATTAATATGGGGTAGTCTTGATACAGCTGCACCTTTAGAAGATGCGAAATATGCAGAAACTATTATGAAAGATGCTGGTCTAATAGTATTTGAAGGATGCACTCATTATGCATATTTAGAACAAAAAGAAAGAACAGTAAGTATACTAAATAACTTCTTAAAGGGAGGTAAAGAATGATGCTAGAAATATTTTTAACTATCTTATGGTTACCATATTTATGTTATAGAACAAAAAAAGCATTACATATGCTTCAACAAAATTTATATGATGATGATTTTAGATACATAAAATGGATAAAGAAGAATTTTAGTAAAATCATGTTATCTTTCGATTTATCACAAGTATTTCTAATATTCTTTATTTTGTATGTAAAAAAAGGAATAATTATTCCTATAAGTTTCGGGGTTATATATTTACTTTTATTTATTAGAAGTTTTGGACTTAGTTATAAAGAAGTAGTAAAAAAGCCTCTAGTAGTAACAGCTAGAATAAAAAGATTAATATGTACGATAGTTATTATATATCTTATCTCAATATATCTTGGATTAAAGTTTAATGCTAATTACTATATAATCTTATCATTACTCGCATATTTACAATATTTTATAGTTTTACTTGCAGTAAAAATGTGTATTTTTAAAATTTAAAAGACAAGCAATGAAAAAATTAAATTCTATGTCTAATCTAAAAGTAATAGGTATTACAGGTAGTTATGGTAAAACTAGTAGTAAGAATATATTAAATGATATATTAAATGTAAAATATAATGCACTTGCAACACCTAAAAACTTAAATACTCCATATGGTTTAATTATGACAATTAATAATAATTTAGATAAATTTGATGAAATATTTATTGCAGAGATGGGAGCATATAAGATAGGTGAAATACAGGAATTATGTGATTTAGTTCATCCTAAATATGGTATTCTTACTAAAATAGGGACTGCTCATTTAGAATTATTTGGTTCACAAGAAAATATTCAAAAGGGTAAATTTGAACTTATTGAATCACTTCCATCTGATGGGGTTGCAGTATTAAATATGGATGATCCTTTACAAGTTAATTATAAGTTAAAGAATAAAGTAAAAACTTTATGGATTGGTATTGATAATGATGCAGATTTTAAAGCAACTAATATAAAGGTATCAAATACTGGAACTACTTTTGATTTAATTATTAAAGGTGATAAGAATAAATATAAGTTTGAAACTAAGTTACTAGGATATGCGAATATATATAATATTTTAGCAGGTATTGCTTTAGGATATGAGTTTGGAATAAAAATAAAGCAACTACAAAGTGCTGTAAAGGGTGTAAAGCCAGTAGAACATAGACTTGAAATTAAGAAAAGTGGTAATGTATACTATATAGATGATGCTTATAATTCAAATCCAGTAGGTTCTAAGATGGCTCTTGATGTACTTAACATGATGCCCGGTAAAAAGATTATAGTAACTCCTGGTATGATTGAACTAGGAAGCATTGAAGATGAGGAAAATACAAAATTTGGTGAACATATTGCGGATGTTTGTGATGAAGTAATATTAGTTGGTAAAGAACAAACTAAATCAATACAAAAGGGCCTTAAAAACAAGAAGTATAATGAAAAACATATACATATATTAGAAGATGTAATAGATGCATTTCCTTTAGTTAATAAATTAAAGGATAAAGAAACATATGTATTACTAGAAAATGATTTACCAGATTTATTTAAGTAAAGGAGTGTTATTATGAAGTTAAGATTAGGTGTAATATTTGGTGGTGAAAGTGTTGAACATGAAGTAAGTATTATTTCTGCTGTTCAAGCTATGAAACATTTAGATGAAGAAAAATATGAGATAATACCAATATATATAGGTAAAGATAGGGAATGGTATACAGGAAAATTACTAAAAGATATAGATATATTTAGTGATATTGATTTAATGAAGAAGTATGCAACTAATGTTGTTCTTACTAACAAAGGTGATAAATTTGTTTTAATCAAGAAAAATGGAATTAAGAGAATAATAGATTATGTTGATTTAGTCCTTCCTATAGTGCATGGTACTAATGTAGAAGATGGTACATTACAAGGATTTTTAGAATTAATAGGTATTCCATATGTGGGATCAAATCTTTATTCAGCTGCAGTTGGTCAAGATAAAGTATTTCAAAAACAAATATTTGAGTCATCAGGACTTCCTGTTACTAAATATACATGGTTCTTTGATAGTGAATATAAAGAAGATGAAAAATCTGTACTTAAGAAAATTAAATCTATTGGATACCCTGTAATGGTTAAACCCGCAAGATTAGGTAGTAGTGTTGGTATAAGTAAAGTTCATAGTGAAAAGGAAATTAGAGAGGCAATTGAAGAAGCCATCAAGTATGATGAAAAGATATTAGTTGAAAAAGTAGTAGAGAATCTTGTAGAAGTTAACTGCAGCGTTCTTGGTAATTATGAATATCAAGAAGCTAGTCTTTTAGAAGAAGTAATGGGAGTAGATGAATTTTTAAGTTATAGAGATAAGTATCTTGGGGGTTCTAAGAAAGCATCATCTAAAGGTATGGCAGCAACTAATAGAATATTACCTGCAAGATTAGATGAAAAGATGACGAGTGAAATAAGAGAAATATCAAAAAATGCATTTAAAGTATTGAATGCATGTGGAGTAATAAGAATAGATTATTTAATAGATAAGAAGTCTAAAAAGGTATATATTAATGAAACAAATACAATACCAGGATCCCTTTCTTTCTATTTATGGGAAGCAACTAATAAGCCATATAAAGTATTATTAGATGATATGATTTCTCTTGCAATTAAGACGTATAAGAGAAAAAAGAGAAAAGTATTCTCTTTTGAAACTAACATATTAAGTAATTTTAATGGTTTAAAAGGTTCTAAAGGGAAATTAAAGATGTAAGCACTTATGTGCTTTTTCTTTTACCATGATGACTTATTACTTGAAATTATCAAATATATTTACTCGTATTATAATTCAATAATAAAATATAAAGTTTAAAAAGGTTGCAAATAAGTAACTTTTACTATATAATAGCAATTGCACCTTAAATATTAGGGGGAAAGGAAGATTATGAGAAGTGTAGATATAGCAGTAGACATGCTAGATAAATCAATTGAAAGAGGAAAAGAAGATCCAAGTTACTATATGGATTTTGTAAAACTACATAAATTATTGTATTTAGGTCAATGTTATTTAAACTTTAAATACGAAATGGATTTATTTATGGATAAAATTACAGCAAATGATGATGGACCATATATAGATGGATTAAAATTAATCCCTGCAATATGTGGTTTTGGTGAAATTAAAACAATGGATGAGTTTAAACAATGTAAAATGACTTTACCACTTACTTTTTCTAGAGTTGAGACAGTTAACTATATATTAGACAAATTTGGTA
>CAZMXJ010000126.1:0-3731 GCA_964570235.1 uncultured Clostridium sp.
CCCCAAATTTTTCAATTTCAACATTCTCTGAATCATCTTTTCCAATTGGCACACTTTCATCAATTATATTAGGAATTTGATACATAATATTTCTTATCTTTAACTCAAGTTCCTTTTCATCAAGTTCAAGCGTCTCAAGTTCTTTGTTAATTTCAACAACTTTTTCTTTCAAAGAAAGTGCTTCTTCCTTTTTTCCTTCTCTCATAAGTAAACCAATATTTTCACTTATCTCATTTCTTGATTTTCTATTTTCATCCGCCTTTGTCTTAAGGCTTCTATATTTGATGTCTAAATCATACACTTCATCCACCAAAGGCAATTTAGCATCTTGAAACTTTTTCTTAATATTTTCTTTTACAATATCCCTATTTTCTCTTATCAATTTAATATCTATCATAATACCTCCTATAAATAAAAGAATGATACCAGATATAGGAACGAACATATCGTGGTACCATCCTAATTAGACTTAATTTTGATAACGGCTCATCACCGGATAAACATCGCTCAGAAGTAGATTCATAAATTATCATTATTAGTTTTCACCAAACACTAACTCTCTACAAATGAATTATTTATTACTATGTTTCCTCATTGCTTTATATGTAAATAATACATTTATTTTTTAACATTGTCAATCAAAAACCTAAATAATTAGTTATAATTGAGGGATCAATTCTACCTATAAGACATATAAGCGCAGCTACACCTAAATATGGTCCTAATGGTATTTCATGACTATCATTACTTTTTAAAGTAATAAGCGATACCGGTAAGGACAAAAATGCAGCTAATACTAAGGCAAATACTGATAATTGCCAACCTAGTACCATTCCAAATATAAGCATTAATTTAATATCACCACCACCTAAAGATTCCCTCTTAAATATAAAATCCCCTAATAATTTAATCAAAAGCATTATAACAAAAGGAATAACCATATTTTTAAGTGTTGGAACTATTATATTAACCCCATCTCTTGCAACTATTAAAACAAATAATAATATTCCACAAAAGATTAACAGTTCATCAGGTATTATCATGTACAATAAATCTGAAATAATAAGTATCAATATCATAGATGCAAAAACTAATGCAATAACTGTACTGATAGATAATCCAAACACATGATATATAAGAGCAAATATAACTCCAGTAAGTAATTCAAATATCGGATAAAATATCGGAATCTTACACCCACAATTTTTACACTTACCGCATTGAAAAATCCAAGAAAAAACTGGTATTAATTCAACTGGAGTTAGCTTATGCTCACATTTTGGGCAATGAGATGAAGGGCTAACTAAAGACATACCTTTAGGAAGCCTATATCCCACTACATTAAAAAATGAACCAAAAATTAAACCAAATATAAAGAATGTTATTAAATAATACAAATACATAATATCCCCCTAAACACCAATATTCTGATACATATCAAACATTGGTAATACAACAGATAACAATATTACACCGACTATACCAGCTAATATAGCAATCATAACTGGTTCTATAAGAGCCTTAATTTGCCCAACAGCATTTTTATGTTGCTCCTGATAATAATCAGCAACCTTATCCATCATGTTACCTAATTGCCCAGTCTTTTCACCTGTTAAAATCATTTCATAAGCAACACTAGGAAAAGCCCAATGATTTTTAAACGAATTAGAAATTGCCTCACCTCTAGCAAGATTTGTAATAGTATCAAAAATTAACATTTTATAAATTTCATTATTAGTTATTTTACTTAAAACTTCCATACAATCAGTTATATATACGTTATGGTTTAGTAAAGAAGCAAACGTTTTAGTAAACATTGTAACTTCATTATAAATAATTATTTTACCCATTATAGGTACATTCATAAGTAAACTTTGTATAACTGTTTTAAATACTTTAATATTTTTATACAAAATTATAAAAATTAATATAAATACACATATGCCAATTAGTAAATATATCCAATTTAACTTTAAAAAATTACTAATTGAAATAATTATTAAGGTAATTCTAGGCAAACCTGCTTCCATTTCACCATAAATACTTACAAATTCTGGTATAACGAAAATCATTATAAATATTAATATTACAAAAGCAAAAGTCAGTATAACTATTGGATATGTAAGAGCACTAATCATCTGTTTTCTAGTTTTTTCAGTTTCTCTATAATAATCAGCCATATCATCCAAAGTTTCAGGTAAATCACCAGTAAGTTCAGAAGTTTTAATCATATTTATTAAAAGTTTCGGAAAAATTGTTCCTTGTTTTGATAGAGCTTCACTAAAATTTTCTCCCATAGTTAACTCATAAATTATTGATTTATAAATATTCTTATGAGACATTTTCTTACTTTGCTTAGACAAAATTTTTACAGAATCTACAAGTGTAATACCTGACTTTAAAAACGTAGATAACTGAGTTAGAAAGAAATCTAACTCTGACGCTTTAAACTTAGGTGAAAAGATGGTTAATGGCTTTGAAAAGTTCTTTTGAGGAGTAATCTCATAAACTTCATACCCTTCCGCAAGTAAGAATGAATGAACGTCTAATTTTGAAAACGCTGCAAACATACCTGTCTCAACTTTTCCAGTCTCACCATTTTTGGCAACATACTTATACATTACTTTTTCATCACTACGTACGGCATCAGCACCCTCAAAATCAATAAGTAAAGTTTGACGTTGCATCTCACGTCTATTTCTTCTATCTTTTACAAAGGATAAATTTTCATACCAATTTGTAACTTTTTCTTTAAAAGTTTTCCTTTCTAACCTTTCCTTTTGCTTACTTTCTTCACGTGCTTTTCTTATTAATAGCGCTTTTTCTTTTCTTTCTTTTCTATCTTGTTCTTTTTCTTTCTTTCTTCTTTTAGCTTTTTCTCTTTTCTCATTAACTAAAATAAATTCTTTTTCAGCCTTTTCCCTTTTTCTTCTGACCTTAGCTTCATATTCTTCTTTAAATTTTTGTTTTCTTTCCTCTTCCCTTTTTAATTTTTCCTGCTCTTTCTTCTCTTTTTCAAGTTTTCTTTTTTCAATTAACTGTTGTTTTTTTTCATCTAATTTAGCTTTTTTAGCAATCTTGCTTTCATTTTCTAAAGTTGAATCTTTTAAATTAAGAAGTTGTTGTTCTTGCTTCTTTCTTTCTTTTTCTTGAATCTTTCTTAATTTTTCTTGATACTTCTCCTCTTTAATTTGCTTTTGCCTTGTTTTTCTTTCTTCTTCTAACTGCTTTTTACGTTCCTCTTTTTCTCTTTGCTTTTGGAGTTTTAATTCGTTCGCCCTAGCTTTTTCTTCATTCTTTAATTTAAGGCGCTCTTCTTTATTAATTTGCTCAGACTTTTTCTTTTCTTCTAATTGCTTTTTGAGTTCCTCTTTTTCTCTTTGCTTTTGGAGTTTTAATTCGTTCGCCCTAGCTTTTTCTTCATTCTTTAATTTAAGGCGCTCTTCTTTATTAAACTGTTCATATTTTTTCTTTTCTTCTAATAACTTCTTATGTTCGCTCTTTTTATTTTTATATTCCAAAATAATATTCTTAATTTTATTAAATAACTTTGAAGAATTTTTTTCTTTTTGATCAGCATTTAAGGAGGTTTCTAAATCAATGGTTGGTATCTTTAAACTACCTTCGGATGATTTCTGACTTTTATCCTTTACATCTCTTTCATGTAAAATCTTACTTTTTTGTTTTGCTTCTTTTTTATCCGCTTCTTCAATCTTCTTTTCAATTAATTC
>CAZMXJ010000127.1:0-932 GCA_964570235.1 uncultured Clostridium sp.
CTAGTTGCATAACCAATTGGAAGTACATCATTGTTAACATACACATTACTATTTTCTATATTCTTATATCCAATGGGTACACCTATATTTGTAATCATATATTTAGTACTTGTATAAGTATTAAATAATATATTTTTTGTAGGCATTATTGCAGTAGCTATTCTACTCTCCATTTCATTACTAATACCATTATTAACTAAATTATAATAGTTTTGATTTTCTAAAGATGAATATACAGAAGGAAGATAATAATTAGAATTAATAACCCTATTTATATTCTTCATTCCCATAATATCATTACCCACTCTATATATGTTTTTATCACTTTCTAAAGAGGAAGTAAGTTTATCATAATTATAAGTATTATATTGCAATTTAATATCTTCTTTTGTTACTAACTTATCACTATAATTACTAATCAAGCAACACACAAGCGCGGAAATACATGCAGTATACATTATAAAATTTTTATTGTTGTAACGAAAATATATAAATATTGTAATAAGTACCAATAAAACATCTAAAATAAATATATAATTACCATTATTTAAATAAACAATACATTCAAAAATAGATATAAGAACTATCGTAACAATAATAATCTTATTTTTTTTCGCCCTAATTTTTTCAAAAAATAACGCAATCATGAATATTGCAATAGGTAATAATGGTATTAAAACCTTACCTCTTACATACATAAATCCACTTAATATATATATTATAATTGGAAAAAATAGTATTACAGCAAAAGTGCTAGACAAAAAATTATAATTACGACTTTTAGTAAAAAAACCATAAATAATTGCAATAATAAATATTGATGTAACACCTATAGTATAAGAGTTATATAATAACTCTGTTATATTAAATTTCGGAACTAATAAATTAAGTATATCAACTGATGACGTTATGTCAGCTCTCCCATTTATAAG
>CAZMXJ010000127.1:942-3699 GCA_964570235.1 uncultured Clostridium sp.
TATACTAATTAAAATTGGAAAAATAAACTTAAAACCATCTTTTATAAAAGAGCCGAAAGTTATTTTTTTATTTATTTCTAAATACCTATAAATTCCATATAAAATAATTGTAATTATTCCACCCACAGAATAGTAATAACTGCTCATTATGATAAGAAATACACTTATAATAAGAAGAGTCTTCTTATTTTCATCAAAATAATTATCTACTCCAATTAATGCCATAATAAGAAAAGGCATGTAATTTATAAACATCATATGTCTATGAGTATGGTAAATTAAAGGCCCCGATAATAAAAACAATAATGTACAAATAAAAGTGTTTTTTCTATCAAATTTACATCTAAGCCAATAATACATTAAGATAATACTTAAAATAACAATGATTAAAATGGAAATTTGAATATAATCCACCATTCTTACAAATGGAAATAAGTATGAAATTAATACTATTGGGCTAAGAAGACCATAATATGAAAAATTATATATATTTTGTCCAGAACCTAGATTAAAAGCAAAGCTTGGAAACATATCCTTAGTTCTATAAAATAATGTTCTAAAATACTCTGGAAAAATCCAATGTTGTGAATCCCAATCAACAGTAGAACCATTAACATAATTAAAACCAATAATTGAAAAAATTATCAATAAAAATATAAGTATTAAAGCAAGTACATTTATAATATCTTTATTGTCTATTTTCTTCATATATATCACCCATATTAATTATATCACATTATGTCTTTAAATAAAGCCCATTTAAAAAATAGTCTTTCTGTGATATAATTTAATTGGAGTTGATGCAGTATGAACTTAAAAAACTTCTTTAATAAATACAAATACATAGTATTTATGACAATGTCATTTTTACTTTTAGATATAGTTTTAAGATGGTTTACTAGAAATATTAATTTTTATAGTATATTTGGAATTACACCAAATCTATTTACAATTAGTTGGGTATTTTTAATTATTGGTATTACAACATCATTTAATCAAAAAATTTCAAAATTATTTTATATCGTTAACATATCGATTAGTTTAATATTATTTTTAGTTAATTCTATATACTTTTCCTATTTCAAAAACTTTTTTGATTTTTCATCATTACAATACGCAGGAGAAGCTAGTGCATATCTAGTAGATGCGATTAAAAGTAGCCCAATTTGGATATTTATAACAGCATTTATAACAATTACATTGGCGTTTTTCAGTGTAAAAAATATCCCAAAAAATAAAAAAAACAAGTGGAAACAATCTATTATTGTCATAGTAATATTTATTATTGCACATATTCTTATACCATATACTCTTGGAAAAACAACAACAGAATGGGATGCATGGAGAAATCCAAGAAATGTTTACAACTCATTTAATGATAATAATAGAAGTATACAGGTATCTGGTTTTTATGAATATAATTTCAGAAATTTCTATACAAATTTTATTAAAAAAGAAAATAAAGTTCAAGATGAAAACAATGAATTACTTGAAGAAAAATTTAGTGAAGATGTGTCAAATTATAAAAATTCATATACAGGATTATTTAAAGATAAAAATGTTATTTTTGTACAATTAGAAAGTATAGATAGTTTTTTAGTCACAAAAGAAATAATGCCTACCTTATATAGTTTAAAAAATAATTCAATCAATTTTAATAACCACTATTCTTTTGTAAGCGGTGGTGGATCAACATTTAATTCTGAGTATATGGTAAATACAGGTTATACAACCCCAATTACTATTAATAAAAGCGCATATACTTTTAGTAAAAATAATTATTCATATTCACTCCCTAATCTACTAAAAAATTCTGGCTATACAGTTAATGCATTTCATATGAATACTCCTGAATATTATTCTAGAAGTGTAAACTATAAAAGTTTTGGATATGATTCATTTAATAGTCTTAAACTAATAGACGATGGGAAATATTATACAGATGATTCATATTGGTTAGATACTGAATTAATTAAAAATCCAACGTTTAATGAATTAATATTTAATAAAGAACAAAAATTTGCAAGTTTCATAATAACTTATTCAGCCCATATGCCATTTGAAGTAAATAAAGGTGTATGTAGTTTATTAGTAAAAGATAAAAGTGAAGAATTAAGTGAATATGAATGTTTAAAATTACAAGCACGTGAAACAGACGATATGATTAAGTTATTACTTGAAAATTTAGAAGAAAAAGAATTACTAGATAATACGATTCTAGTATTATATGCAGATCATTATTTATACACGCTTAATGATAAAACATTATTAGATAAATTTAAGACAACTGAAAATAATTTAATAAATCATACTACATGGATGATTTGGAGTAATGATATGAAGAAAAAAGATGTTAATAAAGTTACATCACAACTTAATATACTACCTACAGTAGCAAATTTACTAGGTCTTGAATATCATCCAAACTACTATTTAATGCCAGATGCATTTGATGAAAACTATAATGGATTAGTGTTCTTTAGTGATTATTCGTGGTATGATGGTAATGTTTATGTAGATAATGGAAAAGTAACTAATGGTAAAAATATTAGTGAACAAGAACTAGAAGAAAAAAATAATATAGTTAATAAACTAATCAAAATAAATGACACTATCTTAACAACTGATTACTTTAAAAATATAAAATCACTTCAAAATTGAAGTGATTTTTTTACCATCTTGGTGGATATGGTCTCGGTGGATAAGGTCTTGGTGGATATGGATAATAATAATAATTTGGTCTATTAAAGTATGGTG
>CAZMXJ010000128.1:0-3674 GCA_964570235.1 uncultured Clostridium sp.
TTTCAATTAGTTTTTTGACAATGAGATCCCTATAAACTCATAAAAAAAAGAATGAACTTAATCATTCTCTTCACAATACTGTTTTAAATCTACCCACATTTTAACTATACAACTCTTTTTAATTTTTTGAAGATGTGTTCTTGAAATACCAATTATCTCTGCTATATCTTCTTCTGATTTATGAATTAAAAATGTATTTATTAAATAAACAACTTCATCATTAGTTAATTTATAACTAACTTTCATAATAGAATAATAAATGTCTGTAGTTAGCATTTGTTTATCAATATATCTTTGAACTGCATTTTCTATTTGACTTGTAGTAGATCTTTGTGTAAAACTTTCTTTATACTCATAACTTGGAGAAATACTTACATTTTCTTCTAATGGAAAATCATATAAGTACCTAGCTGATTTAAAAGAGGAAAACAACTTTTCAAGTTTTTCTTTATTACTAATAATATCATATTGCTTACAAATATAATCATCTAATAGTTCATTATATTGCTCATTTTTAGTAGCGTTATCTTGTATAGCATTACCGACATTAAGTAATTGATTAAGAGTAACAACATTGTTCATTATAATTCCTCCTTTCATTAAAAAAGAGATTTTGAGGGCATAAAAGTCCACTACAAAATCTCTTGTAATTTTAAATTATTATTCATTTTCCCTAATTCTTGTATAGTATTCGCAGTGAATACTATATTGTTTATAATATTATTCATAAACCAAGCACCCCACAAATTGCCCTCTATTTTAATGAATAAATAAGCATTTGTCAATATATTTGGGAAAATTTGGTAAAACAAAAATGAGTAATCCCTCCTCTTTGAGAATTAACTCATTTTACTACATTATACATCTTGACAAGTTTTTTACAATAAACTAAATCAACATTTTTTCGCTTTTTTTAGTTTTTGTTTTGTATTCAAATTGTTTTTGTTTTGTGTTTAATTTGTAAACTAACTATAACTTTCAATAAGTTTTTCAATAGAAGAAATCTTTTTATTAGAAATAATATATTCCAATATTTTATAATATATATGAGCAAAAAACTTACTCTTAAATCTTTTTGTTAAAAGATTTCCTGCAACATCTCTAGTATCATCAACTGATATAAACACTTCGTAATAGTTTTGCTTTTCTACAAACTTTTCATAAACATATAAAGTATAAATATCTTTATAAACAATTTTATTATTAATAGTTTTAGGATCAAACTTCTTATCTAAATTATCAGAATACTGTTTTAATCTTTTAGAAATAAACCTATAAGTATAATCATTACGAACAAGTATTTTTTCTACTTTATTTTTATTAGCATACTGATTATGAATACCTTTTGCACAAGAATATAATATTTCAATAGCTAAAGCTTGATCTCTTATATCCCCCTTACAATCTATATTATTTAAAAAGTTATCTAAAAATCTTTCTCTTGATAATTCGTTATAACCTAAAAATTCTTTCTTTTCTTTCTCTGAATACATATTCCCTAAATGAATTTCTTTAAACGGCTCTTTATCTATCAATGGATTATTAAAGAAATATATATCAAAATGTTCAAGTCCTCCGACTTTTTCTTCATCATCAGTTCTATCGCTAATTTCTTTTGATTGATAACTATGTACTTGAATATTTAGTAAATGTCCTATTTCAATATTTATTCTTTCATGTCTTATACGACCATTACTTTTATAAAAGTCTTTTGTTTCTATCCAAGATCTTCTTGATACACCATTATGAATTAAGTTTAAAGTTGCAGTAGTTATAGTAAATCCCTCTTTGTTATAAAAACTTAATAACCCGTGATAATCTTTTTCTCCGTACTTTTTGAAAGTTGGATTTTTATTCTCCTTATAATAATCTGGTATTTCTTGATCTTTAAACAATCTTTTATAATCTTCAATACTTAAAATATTCATTTCATCATTTGGAGTAAATACTTTAGAATATACATCTCCATCAACTATCTTCTTATTACCACCAAGTGAATCATTTATTTTAATAAAATCACTTAATAAATCAATAAAATGGTAGCCACTATGAAAAAGTTTTCCATAACCATATTTGTATGGATGATTTTCTTTTCCTAAATCATGTGGCATTTCCCAAGCACCATCAGAGTGAAATATATCTATGTTAGTTATAGGCATTTGATATTTATTTACTACATCTATTAGAACATCTTTTATTTTTTCATATCCCCTGTGGTATTGTCTTTGGCACATTACTTTACAAGTACCTTTTGATTTTTTTGCAAGATCTAATATTTCATAATATTGTTTTCTTACCTTTTCAATACTATGTAGGGATGTCATATTTTTTGCAACTGTTATAGGTTTATCAGTTAAAACATTCATATTATTTTTTAAAGCAAATTCTAAATACATAAAATGGGCTTTTGGCTCTGTTGAAATAATTAAATGAGTAATTTCTAATGTTTTACAAACTGCTAAAAGATTACTAGATACATCTTCAGGAAGATGCTCATCATCTTTATATTTATCGGACAATGTAAATATTTTAGTTTTCTTAAAACCATTTTCATCTAGATATTTTCTTATGTTATCTTTTTCAGATTCTAAATCTACAACAAGTTCTAAATTAACTTTTTTCTTTTTAAAGTAATGCAGATATATTCTCTTTGCATGAGGACCGATTCCAATTAAAGCAACATTTTTCATACCAATATATCCCCCTTTTGATGAGATATATTATAATGCTAAAGCTAAATATTTCATAACACAAAAAAAATAAGTGCTATGCAAAATTGCACAGCACTCTACTTACAGTGATTTATATAATATCTTAATATTTCATAATCTCTTCTTGCAATAAATTTGGTATGATATACATTTTCATATTTTGATGCAAGCAATTTATCTTCGGAATCTTTTATTAATTTCATAGCATCTTCAATATTTAACCATAAAAGTTTAGCACCTTCATCAATTTCCTTTTGAGTAAAATGAAGTTCTTTAGTATCTTTAATTACATGGGCAATATATACATAAGATGTTTGTTTGAAATTGTCGTGTGATTTTAATTCTTCAAAAGTACCTAAACAATCATCTATTTCTACAATACAACCTGCTTCTTCTAATACTTCTCTTTTAAATGCTTTAGTCGGATCTTCATCTTCTTCTATTCCACCACCAACTAATTTATACTCATTTTTTAGAGTTTTATTTAAAATAGCAATTTTATTATCTTTACTAAAAACAATTCCCCTTGCACCATATCTATGTCTAGGATTATCAAAAGGAACAATATCTAAGCCAAAATCTTCATCAGTTAATTTGTTTATACATTTCATAACTTAAAAATACCTCCAAATATAATTTATTTTTTCAGTAGTCTTTTGGAACTTAAATTAATAGTTAGTTCTTCAAGATTATCTATTGGTTTTATATCTAAACCAAGTGCTACTTGAAGCGCATAAATAATTCCTGCATGAGTAATAACTAGAATCCTTTTATCATGGTATTTTTCTCTTAAGAAATCTATGAATTCTTGTACTCTACTCAAAATTTCTTGCATGGACTCTCCATTAGGTGGTGTTATATGAAGTTGATTAAGAGAATTTAATTTTTCAACTGTAATTGGTGTATTTTGTAAATGGTAAAATAAAATGTAGGATTATGACAAATTTATATGTCGGTTTTCCT
>CAZMXJ010000129.1:0-3633 GCA_964570235.1 uncultured Clostridium sp.
CCTATAATAATCACTATCAGGCCCTGCTAAAATCTCACTATCTGGTGTATATCCGTCTTTTGAATAAAGATGTTTTTCTGCTGGACCATATGCATAAATATCTATTCCTACACATCTACTTAACCAGTCTGTGTAATTACAACAGTCAATCGCACCTAATGTAACAGATCCTTCTTTTCCGGTGCCAAGATAAAATCCATGATAACTTCTATCAAATTCAACGTGACTATAACCTAATTTGAGCCCAAGCATTGATAAAAATCCAGTAAATGACATTGCCATGCTTACTGCACCTTCTTTTGTATACATAAGATTGTTATTAATTAAATTCCTACAAAATTCATTTGATAAATTGTAAACAAATTCAGAACTGAAACCTTTCTTTAAGAGCGCATCATTAACACTACTATATCCTGAATTATTACCACCAATAACAGCATAGCCAACATTATATGTATTAGCGTTCCCACTATTCATAATGTCTAACATATATTCCTTTGAATATTCTATTAGTGCCTGGGTACTTATCTTTCCTGAATTAATATATTCTACGAATTTAGCCTGATCTCCACTTTGTAAACACTCTATAATTAAATTTTTCTCTGCTGTAGTTATCATATCATTTATTACCGTACTATAATTTAGTACAGTGGATACTGTATCTGCATATTCTCCATTATTTAGAAAATCTAATCCTTCAACTTTTACGGATGAAGCAATAGATAATGCTGATGAAATATCAGCTGGAATCGTTTTAGCATTTGTTTCTGCATTTTTTGATGCAGCTAGTGCCTCATTAGCAGATCCTCTATCATATGCATACATATTTAATCATCTCCTCTTTATAAATCTACTAATTATTATTTTTTCTTTATATTATATATTTTTGCTTGATTACTCTGAATTGTATTTTCTAATGAATTTATTCTATTTTGTAAAGTTTCAACTTGTTCTTCTAATTCTCTAATTCTCTTTTCTACATTTCCCTTAGCTAATGATGACTTTGCATTTAAGTCAGAAAGTATTTTTGCTCTGTCCAATATTTTATTTCCCTGACCAACACCATTTATTTTTATACCATTATTCAATGAATTCCCTGCTGTTTGAAGAGATCTATAAACGCTCATAGCATTTTCTTCTATTTTTATTAATATTGGCTTTAATTGGTTACACTTTTCTAATTCTTTTTTATATACATTCATTTCTGCAGTTAAGGTATCTAGTTCTCCTTGAGCTTTAGAAATAATTGATTGATAATATGCTAATTGAATATACTCTAATCCTATCACAATTACATCCTCCTTATCTATAAATATTTTACACTAATTTATATTTTTTTTATATATTTTATAATTAATTTCTTCTATTTTCTCCAATTATATTCATATCTATGGTTAGATTTTTAATTCTTTCCATTATCCTTTTTGCTTTTAGCGAATCTACTTTTCCTCGGGTCAAAGAAAGCGCACTTTCTAATTCATCATACGTAAGATTAGATGTAAAGAAAGTTGTTAATCCTTCTTCCATCCTATATTGTAGTATTGTACCTAGTATTTCATCTCTACTCCAATTAGTTACATTTTCAGCACCTATATCATCTATAAGCAACAATGGTATTTTCTTGATATATTCAAATTTTTCTTTAAAATCATCATCAAACGAAGATTTCAAATTTCTTAAAAATTCAGGCCAATAAATAATAGCACTTCTTATATTTTTTTTAGATAATTCGTTAAATGTTGCAGCAATTAAGTAAGTTTTTCCACATCCAAAATTACCATTTAAATATAAACCTTTCATTTTACTATTATTTTTATACCCTTTAATAAACTTTGTAAGCCATGAAATAGCGTCTTTTCTGCTTGCATCATCAATATAAATATCTTTCATTTTTGCATTTTTTATGTCTTTAGGGATATCAAAAACATATACATTTTCATTATCTTTATTTTCCTTTATCTCTTTATTTTTATATCTACAACTATTGTATTCAAACCTAAGCTTACTATCATCACTGATTTCTTTCAGACAAAAACCATATACTTCATTTTTACAGTATTCAAGTCCTTTACATTCACTACAATTTTTCAATTCATTAAAGCAAGTTTCGAGTCTCGAAGTATACTTCATCAAAATATCATGTGGAAGATGTATAGTTCTAATATACTTTTCAAAATCAGGATTCTTCATTGATTTAATATACTCTTTTTTTAAATCTGTCTCAATATTTTTTTTCAACATACTCATATCACTTAATTCTTTCATAATTCACCTATACAAATTCACTAAGCATATCTTCAAGTTCTTTTACTTCCTCTTTTGACATTTCTTTTTTCTTAACATCTTTTCCATACCAAGTAGGAAGTTTTTCATCAACTTTTTTCTTTTCCTTAGTTTGATTCATCTTTCTATATTCTTTTTCGGCTTGCTTCATTGCATCTTTTACAGTAGTTATGTTACTTAATTTCCATTGACTAGCTATTGCTTCTACAAAATTTTTATTTAACTTCTTATCATTAATTCTAAGAACATAATCAATAAGTACATTTACAACTCCTGGATTTAATTCTTGATCAACAAGCAAACTCTCAATTAAATTAACATCTTTACTAGTTGGTTTACTACCTCCATATTTAGCTCTTAAAAATTCATAAGGAGTGGTATTCTCAAAACAATTTATTAATTTCTCCTTTATGTCTTTTATATCTTTTGTTTCTATTCTTGTATTATTTCTAGATTTATATATTAATTTTGGAACATTATTGTTTTCAAAAGAATAATAATTTTTACAATTCTTTTTTAATTCTAACTCACTAATCGTACCTTTTTCATTTATAGAGTCTTTTATTAGGCTAATCATTATCGTGTTATCAAAATTATATAAGTAAGCAAGTCTATTAATTAATTTTCTTATACTTCCTGTAAATGCCTTTTCACTTAATATGCCTTTAGGCATCGATGATATTATAAAGTCAAAATCTACTACATCATCTATTACTATTTCTAGCTTATCCTTTGATTTTATTTCTTTTTGAGTATTATCTTCTTTTACATCCATCATATATATATCACTAAAATGGACTGTAATATTTTCAAATTCACTAACGTTTATTTTTGGTAATCTATAATAATTAACCAGTGCCTGATATTCTTTCTTGCCTATACTAGAAAATAATGATGAAGCAAGTATTGGATTTGAAAAAAATTCACATGCACTTAAAGGACTATATAATTCATATACATAATTATTGACTTGTCCTGTTTTATATAAAGTTTTTAGAAGCCCAATTGCTTCTAATTTTTTCCTAGCTGATATTATTTCGTCCAATTTTAAACACATAGTATTCATCAAATGATGATGCGTGTACTCATTGCTCATAATATCCGTTTTGTTTAAATCAGCCCATAATGTAAAGTATAAACTAAGTGCAATACTACCAATAATAGGCTGATAAAGCATAGTAAGAATACATCTATCATTATCATTTAAAAAACTCTTATTAATTACTATGTAACAATCAGCTGGCAAGATAGATACTAACTTCATAATTTAACCTCCTGTAATGTATTATTAAATATTCTCTTTATATTTTGATAAAAACAAGTCTGTTTCTATATTTCCTTCTTCTTTAT